>NZ_JAAOTI010000029.1:0-122472 GCF_011297315.1 Catellatospora chokoriensis | reverse complement strand
GGCGGGAGGGAGGGAGGGGGTGGGGGGTCAGCCCTTGAGGGCGCCGGTGATGACGCCCTTGGTGAAGTGGCGCTGGATGAAGGGGTAGACGGCTAGTACGGGGATGAGGACCACTACGACTACGGCCATTTTGACGGCCAGGCTGGGTGGGGCGTTGAAGCCGAGGGCGGGCGGGGAGCCGATGCCTGCGGGGCTCTGGCCGGCGATGATGTACGCCTGCAGCACCTGCTGCACCACCCGGTCCTCGGCGTCGTTGAGGTAGAGGACCGCGTTGAAGTAGATGTTCCAGTAGCCGACCGCGTAGAACAGGCCCACCACGGCGACCACGGCCTTGGACAGCGGCAGCACGATCCGGGTGAGGATGGTCCACTCCCCCGCGCCGTCGATCCGGGCGCTGTCGACCAGTTCCGTCGGGATGCCCATGAAGAACTGGCGCACCACCATCAGGTTGAACGCGTTCACCGCCGTGGGCAGGATCAGCGCCCAGTGCGAGTCCTTGAGCCCGAGGCTCGTCACCACCACGTAGGTGGGCACCAGGCCAGGTCCGACCAGGAACGTGATCAGGAAGAACATCAGCAGCGGGCGGTGCCACAGGCTGCCGGGGCGGGACAGGCCGTAGGCGGCGAGCACGGTGCAGACCAGGCTCAGCACGGTGCCGACGACGGTGACGAACATGCTGTTCCAGACCGCCCGCGACACCTCGCCCCGGGTGAAGATGAGCACGTACGCCGAGATGTCGAAGTCGCGCGGCAGGAACACCATGCCCCCGGCGTCGGCGATCGCCTTCTGCGACGAGAAGCTGGTCACGATCACCGACCACATCGGTATCAGCACGGCCAGCACCACGGCGGTGAGCAGCACACCCTTGGCGAGCCGCCCGGGGACCGTGGGCGGCTCCTCCCAGGCGGGCCGCTGGGCACGCCGACGGCGGGCCCTCAAGGCAGGGGTCACCATTGTCATGAGCGGACGAACACCCCCTCCTCGCCGAACCGGCGGGCCACCCGGTTCGCGACCAGGATCAGGATCAGGCCGATCACGGCCTTGAACAGCCCGGCCGCCGCGCCGACCCCGTAGTCCTGGGTGAGCAGGCCGAGGTAGTAGACGTAGGTGTCGAGCACCTCGGCGGCCTGCCGGCCGACCGCGTCCCGCTGCAGGATGAACTGCTCGAAGCCGACGGACAGCGCGTTGCCCAGTTGCAGGATGAGCAGCAGCACCACGACCGGGCGCAGGCCGGGCAGGGTGACGTGCCACAGCCGCCGCCACCGGTTCGCGCCGTCGGAGGCCGCCGCCTCGTACAGGCTCTGGTCGATCGCGGTCAGCGCGGCCAGGAAGATGATGGTGCCCCAGCCGACGTCCTTCCACAGCGACTCCGAGCTGACCAGCAGAATGAACGTGTCCGGATTGGTCATGACGTTCCACGGTTCGAGTCCGTTGTCCCGCAGCACCTGGGCCAGCAGGCCGGAGCCGCCGAGCATCTGCAGGAAGAACGTCACGACCAGCACCCAGCTGAAGAAGTGGGGCAGGTAGACCACGGTCTGGATGAAGCCGCGCAGCCGGGTCGAGACCACGCTGTTGAGCAGGATCGCCAGCGCGATGGGCAGCGGGAAGAAGAAGACCAGCTGGAACGTGGTGATGAGCAGGGTGTTGCGCAGCGCGTCCCAGAACTGGGAGTCCGCGAACAGCTCCGCGAAGTTCGTGAAGCCGATCCAGCGGCTGTTGATGATCGCCTCGACGGCGGTGTCGCCGGACCACTGGTCGTAGTCCTTGAACGCCACCACGTTGCCCAGCGTCGGCACGTAGTGGAAGACCAGCAGCAGCAGCACGGCGGGCAGGGCCATCAGCAGCAACGGCCAGTCCCGCCGCCAGCGCGCGGCGAACGAGGCCTGCCGCCGGGTCGCCGGCGCGCCGGTGGCGGGGGCGGGCAGCGGCCGGGCCGCCGAAGACCCGGCCACTGTGCCCATGGGCCGCCCCGGCGGCCCGTCCTGAAGACGGACCGCCGACGACTCCCCACCAGCGTCGGTGGTGCCTTTCACAGCGACTCCCTGTTCATCGGCCGGCGTCGCTCAGCGCCTTCGCCATGTGCGTACGGCCCGCCTCGCCGCCCCCGTCGCGCCACTCCTTGAGCACCGCGTCCAGGTCGGACAGTGGACGGCGGCCCCGGGCGATGTCCTTGACCTTGTCCTCGGTCGGCTGCTTGACCTTCACGTACTCCGCCGGCATCTCGAGCTTCATGCCCAGCCACGGGTCGACTTCGAGGTTCTTGACCGCGGCGTTCTCCCAGTTGATCAGATCGTTCACGTAGTGGGGAACCCGTGCGTCGTACTTGATCGTGGGGGCGGTGCCGGCGAGGAAGCGGAACTGGTCCGCCTTCTCCTTGCCCTGCAGGTCGGTGCCGGCCGGCCAGCCGTCGGCGCCCTTGGTGAAGTGCTTGCCCTCGACGCCGTACTCGATGAGCTCGAACTCCTTGGTGCCCAGCGGCGCGGCGACGAAGTTGAGGACGCGCAGGATCTCCTCGGTCTTCTCCTTGCCCAGGCCCTTCTTGACGAAGGTGTAGAAGACCGGGTCGCCGCTACCCCAGACCAGCGGCGCACCGCCGTCGGCGGCGAAGAACGGCACCGGCTGCATGTTGAAGCCGGCGGTGACCTTCTGCTGCTCGGCCTGCATGCCGAGCCACGCGCCCACGCCGTCCTGGATCATCGCGATCTTGCCGCCGGAGAAGAGCAGCTTCGCGTCGGCGCCCTTGCTGGCCACGACCTCGGGGTGGATCAGCCCGTCCTGGTACAGCTTGGCCATGAACTCCAGCGCGGCCTTGAACTCGTCGGTCTCGTACTTGAACAGGACCTTGCCGTTCTTGGCGCCCCAGCCGTCCTTCGAGTTCGGCACCCGGAAGATCATCTCAACCATCGCCTGGACGTCGTTGAACGCCCACACGCCCTTGCCGGGGTTGGTCATCTTCTTGCCGAAGTCGTACAGCTCCTGGGCGGTCTTCGGGATCGCGGCGCCCGCGGCGTCGACGAGATCCTTGCGGTAGAACAGCGCCCACGGGTACGGGCCGTCGGTCGGCCACGGCACCGCCATCAGCCGCTCGTTCCAGACGGCGTTGCCCCAGGCCACCGTCGGCAGGTTGGCCAGCATCTGGTACGGCTTGACCTTGTCCCCGGCCAGGTGGTCGGTGAGGTCCTCGAACAGGGCCTTCGCCGCCTCCGAGAAGTTGGGGATCTTGCTGATCTCCCAGCCCGGGATGCAGAGCACGTCAGGGATGTCGCGGGCGGGCAGGATCGCGTTCAGCTTGTCGGCGTACGTGTTGCCGTCCTGGATGCCCGGGGTGACCACGGCGCCCAGCTCCGCGTTGATCGCGTCGAGGTAGGCGTTCTGGCCCGGGCCCGCCGGCACCTGCCCCCAGTACGGCGTCATGGTGGTGATGGTGCTGCCCCGGCCGGGCTTCTCGGTGATCGCGTCGACCAGCGAGGACGGGTACTTGGTGAAGCCGTTGGCGACCGGCGAGACGCCCTTGATGTCCGGCTGCACCAGTTCCAGCGGCTGGTACTTGGGCAGGACCGCCTGCAGTTTGTCGAGCTGCTGCGTCGTGCCCGGGTCCGCCGCCTTCTCACCGCAGGCGGCGAGTGCGCCACTGCCCGCGACGGCGATCGCACCCAGGCCCACCAGGCTCAGGAACGATCGGCGGTTCGCCGCCGCGCCCGCAAGGGGGTTGTCCACGGCGTGCTCCCTTCGTCATTTGTCTAGCTCAGGATCAGGGAAAGGGGTGTTCGTGGAGCGGTTACAAGGTACAGTTAGTTCGGCTTCCGACTAAACAAACTAGCCGAAGGTCAGGGTGACCACAAGGGAGCGTTCCCATGCCGAGCTCCACGGCGGTGCTGCTGCGCGGCTCGATACGGCATGATGGTGCGACCAGTGCAGCCACACCGGAGGGCAGACGGTGATCACCATGCAGCGCGGCCCTCAACCGGCGGACTTCGCCGACGTGAGGGCCACGAACCTGGCCGTCGTGCTGCGCTACGTGCGCGGCAACGCGCCATGCTCCCGCGCGGAGATCGCCGCCTCCACCGGGCTCAACAAGGCGACCGTGTCCAGCCTCGTCGCCGATCTGATCGAGCGCCGCCTGCTGCGCGAGACCGGCCTCACCGAGCACCGGATCGGCCGGCCCGCGACCATGCTCGTGCTCGACGGCTCGCCGTACGCGGCGATCGGCATCGAGGTCAACGCCGACTACCTCACCGCGGTCGCCATCGACCTGGCCGGGCAGCAGGTGCTGTCCTGGCGGCGCTCGTTCGCCGGGCTCGCGTCCAGCCCCGCGCAGGCCGCGACCGCGATCGCGGCCCTGGGCCGGCGCGCGGTGAACCGGGTGCTCAAGGAGGACCGCCGAGTGCTCGGGCTGACCGTCGGCGTGCCCGGCCTGGTCTCCCCCGACGGCGTCGTCATCATGGCGCCCAACCTGGGCTGGCGCGACGTCAACCTGCGCGACATCGTCAACCGCGCGCTCGGCGAACCGGGCTTCCCGGTCGCCGTGGACAACGACGCGAACCTGGCGGTGCTGGCCGAGTCGCGCTACGGGGCGTTCGCCGGCTCGCAGAACCTGATCTACCTGACCGGCGAGGTCGGCATCGGCGCGGGCATCATCAGCGACGGCCACCCGCTGCGCGGACACCGCGGCTTCCCCGGCGAGATCGGCCACATCACCATCGACCCGCAGGGTCCGCCGTGCGCCTGCGGCCGCCGCGGCTGCCTGGAGGCGATCGCGGGCATCACCGCGATCATCGCGCGGGTGCTGCCCGAGGTGGCCGGCGACGGCGACATCACCGACCTGCAACCCGAGGTCGACGAGGTGGTACGCCGCGCGCGAAGCAGCGACCCCGCGGCGCTGCGGGCGCTGGAGGACGTCGGCCGGGCGCTCGGCCAGGGCGTCTCCATCCTGGCCAACCTGCTCGACCCCGAGGTCGTGGTGCTCGGCGGCTACTTCGTGCCCCTCGCGCCGTGGCTGCTGCCCCCGGTCGAGGCCGAACTCCGCGCCCGCCGCATCGGCCCCGACTCCGGCGGCGCCCAGGTCGTCGCCTCCATCCTCGACCACGGCGCGGCGGCCACCGGCGGCGCTGCCACCGTCCTCGACCACGTGGACGCCGGCCGCCTTCCCCGCCTCTGACTCCGCCGCGGCCCGTTGAGCGGGGTGCGCATCGTGGGCTGTTCACGGGTCGTTAATAAGGGTGTATTCCGGACAAGCCACCCTTATGGACGGAGCCACCCGTGGGCAGTGACCGGCCGGTGTTCGTCGTGGGCTGCCCGCGCTCGGGCACCACGATGCTTCAGCTCATGCTGCACGCGCACCCCCGCATCGCCATCCCACCCGAGACGCGTTTCCTGCTGGGCGCGTACCTCGACCGGGCCAGCTTCGGCGATCTGCGCGAGCCGGCCAACCGCCGCGGCCTCGCGGAGTGGATCACCAACGGGAAGACCGCCTTCGGCGACCTGGGCCTGGACCCGGACGCGGTGGTCGAGGAGATCGTGACCGGCCCGCCGACGCTCGGCTCCGCGCTCGGCATCGTGTTCCGCGCGTATGCCCGCCGCTTCGACAAGCCGCGCTGGGGCGACAAGCGCCCGGCATACCTGAACAACCTGGGCCCGCTGCTGCGCCTGTTCCCCGACGCGCAGATCGTCAACATCGTGCGGGACGGTCGCGACTGCGTCGCCTCGCTCGGCGAGACGCCCTGGCAGCAGGGCAAGGACGTATGCCACGCGATCTCCGACTGGGCGCGGGCGATGGACTCCTCCGCGTGGGCCCGCCGCGTCCTGGACGCGCACTCCTACCACGAGGTGCGCTACGAGCACCTGGTCGCCGATCCCGAGACCGAGTTGCGGGCGATCTGCCGGTTCCTGGGCGAGGAGTACGACCCGGCGATGGCCGAACCGGCGCGGCTGGCCGACGTCGCGGTGCCCAGCCACAAGAGCTGGCACCGGCTCACCCATGAGCCGGTGACCACCGAGCGAGTCGGCAGCTGGCGGGACCGGCTGGAACCCTGGCAGGTCACGCTGTGCGAGGCGAAGCTCGGCGGGCGGCTGCGGGAGCTGGACTACCCGGTCACCGACGAGCGCTCGCCCTGGTGGCGCGGGCCGGGTCGGGTGCACCACCTGCACTACGCCCACGTCGACGGGCCACGCCGCACCGTCGCGGCGCGCCGCGCGCTGACCCGCCTGCGCGAACGGATGCGCCCCGCCGAGACGCTGGCCTACCGCCCGGCCGAGCCCCGCGAACTTCTTCCGCACTGACCGGCATAGGCGCTGCTGAGCCACCCGTCGATGGACCGGGACGGACCGGGCGTGGGAACGCTCCCTTGACGACGACCGGCGGACACGGTAAATCTCTGGCGTACTCCGTTGCGACATCAGGCAGAAACACGTGCCAGGCGAAGTCTTTTCCATCGATCGTCGAAGCGCTTCGAATCTGGATCGGACTGAACTGCTGAAGAACAGGCGGAACTTTCGGGATCCATTGTCGAAGCGCTTCGACTGACAGCACCGCCGCACCGCCCACTCCACGACGCACCTTCCGACCGTCCGCCCAGACGAAGGAACCCGGCGATGAACTTCCGCGACCCCTCCTCCCCCGTCCCCGACCGCGTCGCCGACCTCCTCGGCCGGCTCACCCTCCCCGAGAAGATCGCCCTGCTGCACCAGCACCAGCCACCCGTCCCCCGGCTGTCGGTGGGCGGGTTCCGCACCGGCACCGAGGCGCTGCACGGGCTCGCCTGGCTCGGCGAGGCGACGGTGTTCCCACAGGCGGTCGGCCTCGGCGCGAGCTGGGATCCGGACCTGGTGCGCCGGGTCGGCTCCGCGGTCGGCGACGAGGTGCGGGCCAGCCACCACAAGGACCCGTCCGGGGCGGGGCTCAACGTGTGGGCGCCGGTGGTCAACCCGCTGCGCGACCCGCGCTGGGGCCGCAACGAGGAGGGCTACAGCGAGGACGCCTGGCTGACCGGGCTGATGGGGCAGGCGTACGCGCGCGGACTGCGCGGCGACCACCCCGTCTACCTGAAGACCGCCCCGACGCTGAAGCACTTCCTCGGCTACAACAACGAGAACGACCGCTGCGTCAGCTCCAGCAACCTCGGCCCCCGCGTGCTGCACGAGTACGAGCTGCCCGCCTATCGCCCGGCGATCGAGAGCGGCGCGGCGGTCGCGGTCATGGCGTCGTACAACCTGGTCAACGGCCGTCCCGCGCACGTCAGCCCGCACCTGGCCGACGACCTGCGGTCCTGGACAGGCGACGAGGTGCTGGTGGTCTCGGACGCGTACGCGCCGAGCAACCTGGCCGACCCCGCCCAGCAGGCCTACTTCCCCGACCACGCGACCAGCCACGCCGCCTCGCTGAGGGCCGGGGTCGACAGCTTCACCGACGCCGACGCGAATTCGCACGTCACCATCGGGCGGCTGACCGAGGCCCTGGAGCGCGGACTGATCACCGAGGCCGATGTGGACACCGCGGTGCGCCGCGTGCTGACGATCCGGATGCGGCTGGGCGAGTTCGACCCGGCCGAGGCCAACCCGTTCACCAGCCTCGACCCCGACACGGTGAACTGCCCCGCGCACCAGGCATTGGCCCGCGAGGCGGCGACCCGCAGCATCGTGCTGCTCAAGCAGGAGTGCCGGCTGCTGCCCTTCGACCGCGCGCAGGTGCGCCGGGTCGCCGTGGTCGGGCCGCTCGGCGACCAGCTGATGGCCGACTGGTACAGCGGCACGCTGCCCTACCAGGTCACCGCGCGCGCCGGGCTCGCCGCCCGGCTCGGCGCGGACCAGGTGGCCTTCGCCGAGGGCACGGACCGCGTCGCGCTGCGCCTGATCGGCGGCGGCTACCTCGCGGTCGCCGACCCCGCCGGGGCACGTGGAGCCGGGGCGGACGGCGCGGAGGCGCCGGCCACCGAGGCCGCACCGGTGCGGCGGGCGTTCGCCGATCCGCACGGCTTCGACGTGTTCGACTGGGGCAGCCACCCCGGCCCGGCGGGGCACCACGGCACCAGCGTGCTGGCCCTGCGCTCGGCCGCCAACGGGCGGCACCTGACGGTGCGCGACAACCTGCTGGTCGCGGACGCGCCCGGCCCGCACGGGTGGGACGTGCACGAGACGTTCCGGCTGGTCGAGCGGGCCGACGGCACGCTGTCGCTGCACCACGAGCTGACCCGCAGCTACCTGGTCGTCGGCGAGGACGGGGTGGCCGCGGTCGGCGCGACCTTCGAGCAGGCCAGCCGGCTCCAGGTCGAGGTGCGCCACAGCGGGGCGGAGCAGGCCGCCGCCGTGGCCGCCCAGGCGGACGCCGTGGTCGTGGTGCTCGGCAACCACCCGCTGGTCAACGGGCGCGAGACCGAGGACCGGGAGAACCTGTCCCTGCCGCCCGCGCAGGAGGCCCTGCTGCGCGCGGTGTACGCCGCCAACCCGCGCACCGCCCTCGTCCTGACCAGCAGCTACCCGTACGCGATCAGCTGGGCCGACGTGCACCTGCCCGCGGTGCTGTGGAGCAGCCACGGCGGCCAGGAGTTCGGCCACGCGCTCGCCGACGTGCTGTTCGGCGATGCCGAGCCCGCCGGGCGGCTGCCGCAGACCTGGTACCGCAGCCACTGCGAGCTGCCCGACCTCTACGACTACGACATCATCACCAGCGACGCGACCTACCTGTACTACCGCGGCACCCCGCTGTACCCGTTCGGGCACGGCCTGAGCTGGGGCGAGTTCGAGTACAGCGCGGTCGGCCTGGACTCCGACACGATCGACGCCGACGGCACGGTCACCGTCACGGTCGAGGTGGCCAATGTCGGGCAGCGGCCCGGCGAGGAGGTCGTCCAGCTCTACACGCACCAGCAGCGCTCGCGGGTGAAGCAGCCGCTGCGGCGGTTGCGCGGATTCCGCCGCGTCCGGCTCGAACCCGGCGAGCGGGCCGTGGTCAGCATCGAGCTGGCCGCCGCGGACCTGTCCTTCTGGGACGTGACCACGGGACGGCCCGTGGTCGAGGCGGCCCGGCACAAGGTGATGGTGGGCCGCTCGGCGACCGACATCCGCGGGTGCGCCACGCTGACCGTACGCGGCGAGCGCATCGGCGCCCGCCGGCTGCCCGGTCCGCTGCGCGCGATCGACCATGACGAGGCGTGTGCCGTGGTGCTGGTCGACGCCGCCCCGGAGCGCGGCGACGCGGTGCGCGCCACCGACGCGGGCGCCTGGCTGTCGTTCGGTGCGACCGACCTGACCGGCTGCGACGAGGTCGTCTTCGCCGTCGCGGGCGGCGCGGGCCGGGTGGCGCTGATGGCCGACGACCCACTCGACGGCGAGGTGCTGGCCGAGGCGGTCGGCGCGGGTGCGGGCCGGTACGCGTACCAGAAGATCAGCTGCCCGCTGAGCACATCCGGCCGGACCGACCTATACCTGGTCTACGACGCACCGGGCATCATCGTCAGCGAACTCGTCTTCTCATGAGCGAGCTTCGCGAGCGAATCAGCAGGCTCGGTGATGCTGCCGACGAGCGCAGCGAGGAGAAGGCATGAGCGAGCTTCGCGAGCGAATCAGCAGGCTCGGTGATGCTGCCGACGAGCGCAGCGAGGAGAAGGCATGAGCGAGCTTCGCGAGCGAATCAGCGGGCTCGGTGATGCTGCCGACGAGCGCAGCGAGGAGAAGGCATGAGCGGACAGGTCATGATGTCGGTTCCCGGCGCGGGCGACGAGGGCGGAGCGGGGCGGGCGTGAACGGGAGCAGCGGGGAGGTGCCGCCGATGAGGAGCCGGCCGCGGCGGTCGTCCCAGCGCGACGGCGTGGTGACCATCGCCGACGTGGCCCGGCACGCGGGCGTGTCCACCAGCACTGTGTCGTACGTGCTCAGCGGCAAGCGGGCCATCTCCGCCACGACCAGCGCCCGGGTGCACGCCAGCATCCGCGCGCTGGGCTTCCACCCGCACGCGGGCGCGCGCTCGCTGGCCAGCAAGCGGTCCAGCGTGATCGCCCTGGTGCTGCCGCTGCGGCAGGGCATGCACCTGCCGGTGCTGATGCAGTTCGCCACCGCGGTGGTGACCAGTGCCCGGCAGTACCACCACGACGTGCTGCTGGTGACCGCCGACGAGGGTCCGGCCGGGCTGCGCAGGGTCGCCGCGGGCGCGATGGTGGACGGCCTGGTGCTCATGGACGTGGAGATGCACGACCCGCGGGTGCCGACGCTGCGGCGGCTGGAGCGGCCCAGCGTCCTGATCGGGCTGCCCGCCGACTCGGCCGGGCTGACCTGCGTCGACCTGGACTTCCACCGCGCGGGGGCGGTGTGCGTGGAGCACCTGGCCGCGCTGGGGCACCGGGAGGTGGCACTGCTCGGCGCGCCGCGGGTGGTCTACGACCGGGACACCGGCTTCGCGCACCGCACCCGGGACGGGTTCGTGGAGGCCGCGAAGCGGCTGCGACTGACGGCGTACGCGCAGCCGTTCGAGGAGCACCCGCAGGCGGTGCAGGAGTCGCTGGCTCAGCTGCTCGCCCACCATCCGGGGCTGACCGGCCTGGTGGTGCACAACGAGGCCGCGGTGGCGCACGTGCTGAGTTCGCTGCGCGCGCTGGGCCGCCGGGTGCCCGACGACGTCTCCGTCGTCGCGATCTGCCCGGACGAGCTGGCGGAGCGCTCGTCACCGACCCTGAGCTCGGTGCAGATTCCGGCCGAGGACGTCGGCCGGCAGGCGGTGGAGCTGCTGATGCGCAAGCTCGACGAGCGCACGGTGCCGCCGGCCACGCTGCTGCCGCCGATCCTCACCCATCGCGCCAGCACCGCGCGGGCCGCGGCCTGACGCCACACCGGCAGCGTCCACAACGCACCTGGTCAGGCCATGACCATTGGCGGGCAGGGACTTCGGCGAAATCGGGGCTTCACAAGACGGCAACCGCGCGGTTAAATCGTGCTTGACAGAGATGGGAGCGCTTCCATCGATGTCGACCGAAACGTACAGGAAAGCCCTGACTAACCCACCGCACCGCGAACTGCGATAGCGGTGGGGCGGATGCGCCCACATCCGCCCCACCTGTGCCCTACCGCAGCGACTCGCGTCGCGCGGCTCCACGGACAGGAGAATCCTAGTGCCTACCCACAGTGACGGCATCCGCCCTCCGGGCCGGTGGCGTCGGTTGTTCGCCGGAGCCTGCGGCGTCCTCATCGTCAGTTCCCTGGCGACCGGCCTGTCCGCAGCGCCCGCCCAGGCCGCCGGTCAGTACAACTACGGCGAGGCGCTGCAGAAGTCCCTGTTCTTCTACGAGGCGCAGGCCGCCGGGCCCAAGCCGTCGTGGAACCGGGTCTCCTGGCGCGGCGACTCCGCCCTGAACGACGGCTCCGACGTCGGCGTGAACCTCACCGGCGGCTGGTTCGACGCGGGCGACCACGTCAAGTTCGGCTTCCCGATGGCGGCCACGGCCACCATGCTGGCCTGGGGCGCGGTCGAGTACCGGTCCGCCTACTCCGCGTCCGGGCAGCTCACGCCGCTGCTGAACAACCTGCGCTTCGTCAACGACTACTTCATCAAGGCGCACCCGTCGGCCAACGTGCTCTACGGGCAGGTCGGCAACGGCGGCACGGACCACCAGTGGTGGGGTCCGGCCGAGGTGATGAAGATGGCACGGCCCGCGTACAAGATCGATTCCAGTTGCGGCGGCACGGACCTGGCGGCGGAGACGGCGGCCGCGATGGCGGCGGCCTCGATGGTCTTCCGGCCCACCGACCCGACGTACGCGAACACCCTGGTCAGCCACGCCCGCCAGCTGTACACCTTCGCCGACACGGTGCGGCGCAAGTACAGCGAGTGCATCACCGACGCGAGCAGCTACTACAACTCGTGGAGCGGGTTCAACGACGAGCTGGTCTGGGGCGCGATCTGGCTGCACCGGGCCACCGGCGAGGCGGCCTACCTGAGCAAGGCCGAGTCCTACTACGCCAACCTGGGCACCGAGCCGCAGTCGAGCACCCACTCCTACAAGTGGACGCACGACTGGGACGACAAGACCTACGGCTCGTACGTGCTGCTGGCCAAGCTCACCGGTAAGCAGCAGTACGTCGACGACGCCAACCGGTGGCTCGACTACTGGACCGTCGGCGTCAACGGCCAGCGCATCACCTACTCCCCCGGCGGACAGGCCTGGCTGCAGCAGTGGGGTTCGCTGCGCTACTCGGCGAACACCGCCTGGGTCGCGTTCGTGTACGCCGACTGGATCAGCGACGCCACCCGCAAGACGCGCTACCACGACTTCGCGGTCCGGCAGATCAACTACATCCTCGGCGACAATCCGAACAACCGCAGCTACGTCAACGGCTTCGGGGCCAACCCGCCGCGCAACCCGCACCACCGCACCGCGCACGGCTCGTGGACCGACCAGCTGACCAGCCCGACGAACAACCGGCACGTGCTCTACGGCGCGCTGGTCGGCGGGCCCGGCTCGGCCAATGACGCCTACACCGACGACCGGCAGAACTACCAGATGAACGAGGTCGCCACCGACTACAACGGCGGCTTCACCTCGGCGCTGGTACGCATGTACAGCGAGTACGGCGGCACGCCCCTGGCGAGCTTCCCCCCGACGGAGACGCCCGACGACGCCGAGCTGTACGTCGAGTCCGGGCTGAACACCACCGGCACCACCTTCACCGAGGTCAAGGCGCTGGTCTACAACAAGTCGGCGTGGCCCGCTCGGGCGCTGTCCAACGGCTCGTTCCGGTACTACTTCACCCTCGACGGGTCGACCACGCCGAGCCAGATCAGCCTGTCGGTGGCGTACAGCCAGTGCTCCACGCCGACCGGGCCGACCCAGCACAGCGGCAACGTGTACTACGTGACGATCTCCTGCGCCGGGCAGAACATCATCCCGGCCGGGCAGTCCGACTGGCGGCGCGAGGTGCAGTTCCGGATCACCAGCTCGGGCACCTGGGACGTCGCCAACGACTGGTCCTACCAGGCGACCATGGCCCGCAACAGCAAGATCACGCTGTACGACGGGACCACCAAGGTGTGGGGCGACGCGCCCGGCGGCGGCACCCCGGACACGGTCGCGCCGAGCACGCCCGGCACCCCGGCCGCGTCCTCGATCACGTCCACCTCGGCCACCCTGAGCTGGACCGCGTCGACCGACACCGGCGGCAGCGGCCTCGCGGGCTACCGCGTGTACCGCGAGGCGGGCACGACCGACGTCCTGGCCGGCTCGCCGACGACGAACTCCTTCGCCCTGACCGGCCTGACCGCCTCGACCTCGTACACGTACTACGTGGTCGCGGTCGACGGGGCCGGCAACACCTCGACCGCGTCCTCGCCGGTCACCTTCAGCACCACCGCGCCGCCCAACGACACCACCGCGCCGACGCAGCCGGGCACGCCGACGGCCTCGTCGATCACGTCTTCGTCGGCGACGCTGAGCTGGACCGCCTCCACCGACAGCGGCGGCAGCGGCCTCGCGGGTTACCGGGTCTACCGCGAGGCGGGCACGACCGACGTGCTGGCCGGCTCGCCGACCACGAACTCGTTCGCGCTCACCGGCCTGACCGCCTCGACCTCGTACGCCTACTACGTCGTCGCGGTCGACGGCGCGGGCAACACGTCCACGGCCTCCTCGCCCGTCACGTTCACCACCTCGGGCACCGGCGGCGGCGCGAGCTGTGACGTGGCATACCTGATCGAGAGCCAGTGGCCCGGCGGCTTCAGCGCCAAGGTCACCATCAAGAACACCGGCACCGCAGCGATCAACGGCTGGACGCTGACCTACCCCTTCCCGGCCACCGGGCAGGCGGTCAGCAGCGGCCACAGCGCGAACTGGTCCCAGAGCGGCCTCAACGTCACCGCGACGAACCTCTCCTGGAACGCCAACCTGGCCCCGAACGCCTCCGCCACCATCGGCTACAACGGCCTCTGGACCACCAGCAACCCCGAACCCACCACCTTCAAAATCAACGGCGCCACCTGCACGGTCAGCTGAAAGGAAGGGCACCTGCACAACGCTCCGCGTTGTGCAGGTGCCCTTCCTTCATCAGATGCGGCCGGTGCCGGCGCCGGACGTCACGATCGACTTGATCGAGGACGCCGCTTGGAGCGTGTAGGAGTAGGGGATGCTGTTGACGGAGCCGCCGCCGCTGGCGGGGCTGCCGGAGCCGACGAAGTAGTTGTTGCGCTGGACGATGGCGCCCACCGGCGAGTCCGCGTAGCCGACCGCGGTCGGCTCGTCGACGTCCTCGAAGTAGTTGCCCTCCACGAGCACACCCGCGCCGCAGGTGGAGGCGACGCCGTACTCGTTGCCGCGGTAGTAGTTGTTGTAGACGTGCACCGGGTTGCCGAAGCGCACGCGCGGGTGGCGGGTGCCCGAGCCGTCGAACCAGTTGTGGTGGTACGTGACGCGCAGGTGGCCGATGTCCTGGCTGCCGTTGTCGTCACTGTGGCCGAGCAGCATGCTCTTGTCGTGGTTGAAGATGCGGTTCCACGACACGGTGATGTAGTCGGAGCCGCGCTTGATGTCGATCGCGCCGTCGTAGCCGTTGCTCAGGCTGTTGTGGTCGATCCACACGTGGTGCGAGCTGGTCTCCACGTTGATCGCGTCGTCGTCCCAGTCCCGGAAGTTGATGTTCCGGATGATGACGTTGGAGACGTTGCTCAAGGTCAGGCCGCCGCCGACCAGGGTGGCGTTGGAGCCGACACCCAGGATCGTCTTGTTCGAGGCGACCTTGTTCATGCCGCTGATGCTGAACGTGCCGGAGAACGTGATGGTCTTCGTCCCGGATGAGTTGATCTCGCTGAGGAACTGGGACGCGCTGGTCACGTTGACCGTGCTGCCGCCCGCACCGCCGCTGGTGGAGCCGTTGACCGTCGCCCAGCCGACCAGGCCGCCGGCCGGGGGCTGCGGGCTGCTCGGCACGGACGGCGACGCCGACGGGGGCCGCGGTGAAGCAGACGCCGACGGCTGCGGGCCGCCGGTGGTCGGAGCCGGGCCGGCCGCGTCGCTGACCACGACGTCGTCGAACCGGGCCGTGGCGTACGACGTCACCAGCACGATGCGCCCCGCGCCGAACTGGCTGTTCGAGCCCGACGCGACCTGGTTGCCGTTGACCCAGCCGGTCAGCGTGGATCCGCTGGCCGTGAGCTGCAGGGTGTACCAGGTGCCGGTGCTCACGGTCAGGTTCACGCCGCCGATGACGGTGACGCTGCTGCCGTTGACCGCCTGCAGCTCGGCCCGCCCGGAGTTGAGCAGGGCCAGCTGGTAGCGGGTCGACGAGCCGGTGGACCGCGCGCCGAGCGCGGCGTAGCGGCCGGAGCCGGAGAAGCCGGTCGGCTTCACCCGTGCGGTGACGGTGTAGTCGGTCCACGAGGTGCTGCCCGCGAACTGGCGGGCCAGCTCGCTGTCGACCTTGCCCTGCTGGAAGGTGCCGGTGCCGTCGGTGACCACGGACCAGTCGCCGCCGGACTTGGACCAGCCGGTGGCCGATCCGCTGTTGAAGTTGTCGGAGAACAGCGTGGCGGCTATGGCGACGCCGCCGGTCAGGTTCAGTAGCGCTGTCATCACGACGGCCAGTGCAACGGTGGCGGCGGCGGTCACCAGACCGGCTCGCCTGGCGCGGTGCGCGCCCGGGCTGTGCGCGTGTCGCATGGAAGATCCTCCTCAGATCTTTCCGACGCCGGCGCCGGCCATCACGATGGCCTTCACGTCGGCGGGGTTGTCCAGCACGTAGCCGTAGTAGGCGCTGGGCTCCTCGACGGTGCCGGAGCAGTCGGGGGCGCCGGGCTCGTTGCCGGTGTAGACGTTGTTGCGAGCCACGCAGCGACCGCCCGGACCTGCGTAGCTGTTCGTGACGGGCTCCTCGACGCTCTCGAAGTAGTTGCCCTCGACCACGCAGCCCGCGTCGGTCTGGCAGGCCACGCCGACGTCGGTGTTGTGGAAGTAGTAGTTGTTGTAGACGTGCACCGGCTCGCCGTAGCGCACGCGCGGGTTGCGCTGCGGGGTCTCGTCGAACCAGTTGTGGTGGTAGCTGACCTTCAACCGGCCGGTGTCCTGCAGGTCGTCGGCGTCGTCGCGGCCCAGCAGCATGTTCTTGGCATGGTGGTGGGTGTGGTTCCACGAGATGGTCACGTACGACGAACCGCGCTTGACGTCGATCAGACCGTCGTAACCCTGGGCGAGGTCGTTGTGGTCGAGCCAGATGTGGTGCGAGAACATCTGGACGTTGATCGAGTCGTCGCTGGCGTTGCGGAACATCATGTTGCGGATGATCACGTTCTGCACCGCGTTCGCGGGCGGTGACGTGATCGCGTCGTCGATGGTCAGGCCGATGTTGAAGCCGCCGCCGGAGATGCCGGAACCGGAGCCGACACCGATGATCGACTTGTGCGAGCTGACGTTGTACATGCCCGCCGGGATCGTGATCAGGCCCTTGACGCAGATGTTGAGCGGGCCGGCCTGCGCGATCGCCGCGATCAGCTCGGCGGCGGTGTCGACCTCGATGGTCGCGCCGCCCGCGCCGCCGGTGGTGCCGTTGCGGCCCCAGGCGTTCACGGCCGCGAAGCCGACCGGGCTGCCGCCGGTGTTGCACGTGCCGGGCGGCGGTGGTGAGCTGCTCGGCGACGGCGACGGCGACGGGGGCTGCTGCGAACCCGACGGGGTGGGCGTGCCCGGGCCGGCCGTGTCGGACACCGTCACGTCGTCGAACGCGACGCTGGCGTACGACGCCATCAGGCCGATCCTGCCGGCGGAGAAGGTGCTGTCGGTGGCCGCCGCCACCTGCGCGCCGTTGACGTATCCGGTCAGCGACGAGCCGAACGCGTCGAGCCGCAGCGTGTACCAGGTGCCCGGCGACACCGCGACGCTCGCGGTGGCCAGCGTGGTGACCCCGCCGCCGGAGACCCGGCGCAGCTGGGCCGTGCCGGAGCCGGTCAGCACCAGCGAGTAGTAGTTGGACAGGCTCTGCAGCCGGGCGGCCACGCCGACCGAGCGGGTGCTGTTGCCGAAGGCGATCGGCTTGACCCGGGCCGAGACCGACTGCCCGGTCCAGGTCGCGCCGGCCTGTGCCTTGGCGTCGGCCCCGGTGCTGGTCTGCCGGTAGACCTGGCTGCCGTCGGCCGTCACCGCCCAGCTGCCGCCGGATTTGGACCAGCCGGTGGAGTTGCCGTCTTCGAAGTTGTCCGAGAACAGCGTCGCCGCGTACGCGGTCCCGCCGAACCAGGTTGCCCCGAGCGCCACGACGAGGGCTGTGCAGCCCGCGCCGAACGCCGCGGCCAGTCTGCGGCGCCGTGGAGCCGCGCGCATGGAGATGGACATGAGCGATACCTCCTTGGGAGGAACCGCACCCGGTGGTCCGGCACGGGTGTGCCGGAGGGCGCCACCAGGGTGCGGGAGCTCTGTTGCCGTCGGCGGACCTTGCCACCGCGGCGGCGGTGTCCGGCGGCCGGGCAGGGGTCGACCGCCGGACACCGGGTCAGCGGGCGCCCAGCCGGCCGGCGCCGGAGAGCAGGGTGGCCAGCGGCACCGCCCAGCCGGGCAGCGGCTGGTACGCGCGCAGCGTCGGCGTCCAGCCGGCGTCGGCGCCGAAGTCGGGGTCGTGGGCCGTGTTGTACGCCGCCAGCAGGTTCAGCGGCCCCGGGCGGCCGTTGCCGACCCGGCCGAAGCTGCCGCGCTCGGTGACGGCGGTGCCCTTCCAGTCCTTCAGCACCCGGTCGGCGGTGATGCCGTCGGTCAGCGTGAAGTGGTTGTTCTCCAGGTACACCGCGGACTGGATGCCCAGGCCGACGCTGTAGTCGTAGAACTCGGCGATGCGGAACGTGTTGTTGTACACGTCGACCTGGCCGAACCGCACCCGCGGGGCGCGCTGGCCGACCCCGTCGAAGATGTTGTGCCGCAGGGTGACCCGCAGCTTGCCGACGTCCGGGCCGACCGTGTCCGAGGAGCCGATGAGCATGGTCTTGTCGTGGTGGGTGAACACGTTCGCCGACACGGTGACCAGGTCCGAGGTGTGCGTGATGTCGCACGCGCCGTCGTGCACCTGCCACGGGCGTCCGAAGTAGACCGGCTGGTTCGAGTCGGGGTTGTCGCCGTCGCTGAAGGTGTTGTGGTCGATCCACACGTTCGTCGAGCGGCGCACCGAGACCAGGTCGTACTCGGAATTCCAGTTGCCCTCGGCGCCGTCGGTCGGCCGCCAGCGCGGGAAGCAGTCGGCCGCGTCCTCGAAGTTCAGGTTGCGGACGATCACGTTGTTGCCGCCGTCGATCATCAGGGTGAGGTGGCGCAGCGTGGCGTCGCCCAGGCCCAGGACCGTCGTGTTCGGGCCGACCTTCAGCTCGGTGCGGGCCCGCTGGTTGGCCACCGAGCGCACCCGGGCCTGCTCGATCGGGCCGCTCGGGTCGGTGGCCCGGCCCCAGACGGCCGGGTCGTACGCGGCGAGGTAGCTCTCCAGCGTGTAACCCGGGTCGGCGAGGTCCGCACAGGTCAGCGCCGTGCCGTCGGCGGTCTTCAGGCCGTCGATGACACCCTCGACGAAGACGATCTTCGGCTCGGCGCCGGTCAGTGCGGCGGCCAGCTCGTCGCGGTTGCGCGCCACGAACACGTGGGCGTCGTCGGCGGCGGAACCGCCCGTGGTGCCGGCGCCGGAGGCGGCCCAGCCGTCGGCTGCCGCGAGCGGCTGCCGGGCGAGCTGCCGCGCCCACCAGCCGGGGCCGCTGGGGTCGCCGGTCGCCGCCGCGGGCGACGCGCCCGTCAGCAGCAACAGGACGCCGAGGGCGGATCCGGCGACCGCCCGCCGGACCCGGCGGCGACCGACCACACTGTCTCGCATTCGCATCGCGCTCTCCATATGTATCCGATGTGTTACCTCATCAGGAACATAAGAAGGCGGCTACAGTGAAGTCAATGGATTGCAATAGCAGCTTTGTTGCAGCGATTAATGCACAGTAACCCCTGCTCCAGCCCCTGAAAGAGCTGGATGCAGCGGCTATTCAAAAGGGTCTTGCCGCGCTTGTTCAGCCGTTTGCAGTCCTGTCCGGACCGTTTGCACCCCACGGCGTGGAAAGCTCGTTCATCAGGGCCCCCTCGGCGGCGCAGCGGCGCAACACCGCGTTCACCCCGACCAGTGTCCGGTGCCCGCCGTCGACCGCCAGCGCCCGCGGCGCGACCTGATAAGGCGGTGTGGCCACCCGCAACTGCTCGATGACGGTGGTGAACGCGGCGGTGCGGGCGAGCCCGGACAGCAGCGGGGCCCCGGTCGCGCGGTGCGCCAGCAGGTTCTCCAGCAACGACTCCCGCCCCTCGACCAGCACGGCAGCCGGGTCGGCGGGCAGCCGCAGCAGGTCGGAGCGGAAGGCCAGCTCGGCGACGCCGCGGTCGCCGTACACGGTGAGCTCGCCGTCGACGTGCTCCTCCCCCGCCAGCGTCACCGCGACGAGCACCCGCGCCCCGCCCGCCAGGGTGACGCGCAGCGTGGCGGTGTCCTCGACCTCGATCGGGCGCACCCGCAGCCAGTCGATCTCTACCCGGAGCACCGGCGCGTCCAGCACCGCCAGCGTCTGCATCACGGCGTGCGCGAACGGGTTGGCCAGCGCGCCGTCCAGCGACGGCCGGCCGTCGACGGTGCGCCGCCCGGACCAGGGCGAACGCGACCAGTACGCGTCGTCGCGCCGCCAGCAGCCCAGCACCGAGATCTGGCGCACCGTGCCGAGCTCGCCCGCGGCGACCGCCGCGCGCAGCCGCACCAGGGCCGGCGAGGCCAGCGACTGGAAGCCGACCTGCACCACCCGGCCGGTGGCGTCCTGCTCGGCCAGCAGCGCGTCGTGCTCCGCCCGGTCGAGCACGGGCGGCTTCTCCAGCAGCACGTCCGCACCCGCGCGCAGCGCGTCGCGGGTCAGCGCCAGGTGCGTGTGCGGTGGCGTGCACACGATGACCACCTCGGGCTTCGTCTCGGCGAGCAGCGCGGCGTGCTCGGTGTAGACCGGTACGCCCTCCGGCGGGTCGACCACCGGCCGGGTGTCGGCGAGCGCCACCAGCCGGACCAGGCCGCGTTCGGCGAACTCGGCGACATGCCGCCGGTGGTGCATCCCGTGCCCGTTCGCGCCGATCAGCGCCACCGATGTGGCCGTCATGCCGTCCTCCTTCGCGCCACTGTCACCGCACCGCCGTCCGGACCAGGTCCGCCGCGCCGTGCGTGGACAGTGCGGTGCGCCATGCCTCGATCATGCGGCGGTGGGCCGGATCCGGCACCTCGAGCACGCCGCCGGGGCCGAACAGGGCCTCGGTGCTCAGGTCCGCACGAACCTCGGCGGCCCGTGGGTCGTCCAGCGGCAATGCCTGTCCGGCGTCGCCCGTGCCCTCCGCGAACCTCGCCCAGGCGGCCACGATCAGCGTGGCCAGGGCCGGATCGGCGACGCTGTCGAGCACCGACAGCACCCGCTGCGGCAGCTTCTGCGTGCCGTCCAGGGCCACCTGCAGGCAGCGGTGGCCGAGCCGGGCGTTGGCGAACCGCTCCAGCGCCGCGTCGCCGTACTGCGCGACGGTGACCCCGTCCGGCGGCGTCATCGAGGCCGCGACCTCGGTGGCGACGTACCGGCGCAGCAGGTCGGCCATGCCGGGCAGGGCCAGCGCCTCGGCGATGCTCTCGCAGCCCGCCAGCGCGCCCAGGTAGGCCAGCGCGCTGTGCACGCCGTTGAGAGCACGCAGTTTGAGGTGCTCCCACGGCGTGACGTCGCCGGTGAGCACCGCGCCCGCCGCCGCCCAGTCGGGGTGCGCCCCGGCGAAGGCATCCTCGATGACCCACTGGTGAAACGGCTCCCCGGCCACCGCGGCCAGGTCACGGGCCCCCAGGCAGCGCTCGGCGGTCGCCAGCGTGGCGGCCGTCGTGGCGGGCACGATCCGGTCCACCATGCTCGACGGGCAGCGCACCGAGCTCTCGAACCACTCCCGCTGCGCGTCGGGGATCATCCCCGCCAGCAGCTTGCCGAGCACGACGCCGTTCGACGGCAGGTTGTCGCAGCTGAGCACGGTGATCGGGCCGCTGTCCGCGCGGGCGCGGGCGACCAGGCCGTCGATCAGCAGCCGCGGCACCGCCGCGTCGGGCGCGTACGCCTTCTCCGTCACGGTCAGCGTCACCACCCGTATCGCCGGGTCGGCCAGCAGCGCCACCACGGCCTCGGGGTCGCTCGCGGCGTGCACCGAGCCGGTCAGCGCACCCAGCACCCGGGTGCGCTCGGCCGACGCGTCGAGCGTCACCACGCTGTAGAGGTGGTCCTGCGCCCGCAGCGCCTCCAGCACATCCCGCGAGCGCGGCGCGACCGCCACGATGCCCCAGTCGCCACCGCGCGCAGCCATCGCCGCCTCGATGTAGACGGCCTGGTGGGCGCGGAAGAACGCGCCCAGGCCCAGGTGCAGGATGCCGGCCTTCGCCTCGCCCGGCAGCACGGCCGGGCGGCTCTCGGCGGGCAGCCGCGACAGCGTCGCCCGGCCGAGCCGGGTCGCGGGAACGGTCATCGCCATGTCGGTCCGTCCGGGAAGGAGAACTCGGCGATCGACTCCGGCTTGAAGGTGACCGAGTAGCCGGGCTTGCTCGGCAGCTGGTAGCGGCCGCCGACCACGGTGATCGGGTCCTCGAAGTGCTCGTGCAGGTGGGCGACGTACTCCACCATCCGGCCGTCCAGCGAGCGCCCGAGCCGCAGGTAGTCGAAGATCGACAGGTGCTGCACGTACTCGCACAGCCCTACGCCGCCGGCGTGCGGGCACACCGGCACGCCGAACTTCGCGGCCATCAGCAGGATCGACAGCACCTCGTTGACGCCGCCGACCCGGCATGCGTCGATCTGGCACACTCCGATCGCGTCGGCCTGCATGAGCTGCTTGAAGATGACCCGGTTCGCGGCGACCTCGCCGGTGGCGACCCTGATCGGCTGCACCGACCGCGCCACGGCCGCATGCCCGAGCACGTCGTCGGCGTGCGTGGGCTCCTCGATCCAGTACGGGTTCACCTCGGCCAGCACCGCCATGTTGGCGATCGCCTCGTCGACGTCCCAGACCTGGTTAGCGTCCATCATCAGCAGCGCGTCCGGGCCGATCTCCTCGCGGATCAGCCGCGCACGGCGGATGTCGTCCTCGATCGGCCCGCCGACCTTCATCTTCATCGCCCGCCAGCCCTGCGCGTACGCCGCCCGGGTCAGCTCGCGCACCTGCTCGTCCGGGTAGCCCAGCCAGCCCACCGACGTGGTGTACGACGGGAACCCGTCGCGCTCCAGCACGGCCAGCCGCTCGGCGTAGCCCTCGTCCTGGCGCAGCAGCTCCAGCGCCTCGGCCGGGGTGATCGCGTCGGTGATGTGGTGGAAGTCGACGCTGGCCACCAGCTCCTCGGCCGGCATCTCGGCCAGCAGCCGCCACATCGGCTTGCCCTCGGCCTTGGCCCGCAGGTCCCACACCGCGTTGACCAGCGCACCGGTCGCCATGTGGATGACGCCCTTCTCCGGGCCCAGCCAGCGCAGCTGCACGTCGGCGGAGAGCGACCGCCAGAACGCCACCGGGTCGGCGAAGATCTCCTCCAGCGTGCGGCCGACGACGTGGTGCGCCAGTGCCTCGATCGCCGCGCAGGCGATCTCGTTGCCGCGGCCGTTGGTGAAGGTGAAGCCCGCGCCGAACAGGCCGGACTCGGTGTGCAGCTCGACGTACGCGGCGGAGTAGTCCCCGCGGTTGATCGCGTCCGAACCGTCGCCCGCAGCGGCGGTCGGGAAGCGTACGTCGTGCACCTTGGCGTCGATGATTTTCATGACTGTCCTACTCGGAAGATCTTCTTGGGCAGGTGGTATGCCAGGTCGGCGATGGTCTCCGCGGCCTCGTCGAGGCCGAGGCGGTGCTCGGCGACCAGGCGCGCGAGGAAGCCCGCGTCGACCCGGCGGGCCACGTCGTGGCGCACCGGGATGGAGCAGTACGCGCGGGTGTCGTCGACGAACCCGGCCGTGTTGTAGAAGCCGGCGGTCTCGGTGACCCCCTCCCGCCAGCGGCGCAGCGCCTCCGGCGCGTCGAGGAACCACCACGGCGCGCCGACGAACATCGCCGGGTAGCCGCCGGCCAGCGGGGCCAGCTCGCGGGTGAAGGTGTACTCGTCCAGCGTGTAGACGACGACCCGGAACCGCGGGTCGTGCCCGAACTCGTCCAGCAGCGGCCGCAGCGCGTTGGTGTACTCGGTGGCCACCGGGATGTCCCCGCCCACGTCGCGCCCGTGCGTGCGGAACAGTGCCGCGTTGTGGTTGCGCGACGAACCGGGGTGCAGCTGCATCACCAGTCCGTCGTCCAGCGACATCCGGGCGAACTGCATCAGCATGTGCGCCCGGAACGCCTCGGCCTCGGCCGGCGTGGCCGCCGGACCGGAGGTCACCGGAGTGCCGTCGGGCGTCACCGCCAGGCCGTCCCGCAGCACCCGCTCGAACAGGGCCTGCGCGTCCACGGGGGCCAGCTCGCCGGTCGCCGCGGTCGGGTGCCCGTGGTCGGAGCAGGTCGCGCCCGCCGCGATGAAGTCGAGCCGCCGCTGCCGCAGCGCGGCGAGGTAACCGTCGTAGGTGCCGGTGTCGAGGCCGGTGATCTCGCCGAGCCGGACCACCCGGGCGGCCCAGTCGGGCCAGTCCATGTCGACCAGGTCGTCCGGGCGGAACGTGGTGATCACGCGCCCGCCGGGGCCGCCCCAGCCGTCCGCGGCCAGCTTGGCGTGGCGGGACAGGTCGTCCAGCGGCGACTCGGTGGTGGCCAGCACCTCCAGGTTGAACTTGGCGAACAGCGCCCGCGGCCGGTATTCCGGCTGCTCCAGGCGTGCGGCCAGCTCGTCGTACACCCGGTCGGCGGTCAACGGCCCGAACGGGGTCTCGATGTCGAACACGGTCTTGAAGGTCTGTTCCAGCCACAGCCGCGACGGCGTGCCCCGGAACAGGTGCCAGTGCTGGGCGAAGGTGCGCCAGATGGCCCGCGGGTCGGTCTCGGTCGGGCCGCCGTCGACCCGCGGCACGCCCAGCCGGTCGGGCGTCACACCCTGACTGAGCAGCATGCGGGTCACGTAGTGGTCGGGCACGATGATGAGCCGGGCCGGGTCCGGGAACGGCGCGTCCTCGGCCAGGATGCCGGGGTCGACGTGGCCGTGCGGGCTGATCAGCGGCAGGTTCCGCGCGTGCGTGTAGAGCTCCCGGGCGATCGCCCGGGTACGCGCCTCCGCCGGGAACAGCAGGTCGTCCACGTCCGTCACTCCCATTCCGAGATGTCGAGCAGTTCCGCCACGTCCACGCTGCGCCCCGAGGCGATCGACGCGTTCGCGGCCAGTCCGGTCAGCAGCGAGCGCGCGCCGTCGAGCGCCGTCGCGGACCGGTGCAGCGGGTCGGCGTCGCCGCCGAAGAGCACCCCGGTCATCCGTACGTCCGCACCGCCGTGGCCCTGCCGGTCGTACGCCGCCACCGGCACCTCGACCGGCGGCTCCCAGTACCGGCGCAGCCGCAGCGAGACGCTGCCGGACTCGGCGGCCGCCTCCACGCCGTGCAGCGCGGCCGAGTGGCCCTTGACCGCGCCGGCCACCCCGGGTGCGACGTGGTCGGACTCGACGATGTCGAGTTCCAGCCGGCCCCGGCTGCCGTTGAAGGCGATCCGGTAGCCCTCCCAGGGGGAGTACGCGGTGAGGTGGTAGGACATGGTCGCGCCGCTGGCGTAGCGGACCAGCACCGCCATGTCGTCCTCGATGTCGGTGCCGGGCGCGAACACGTTCATGTCGCGGTGGTACCCGTCGTGGGACTCGGCATCCAGGTACAGCTCGGCCAGGTTCGGGTTGTCGGCCAGGTGCAGCGCGAACGGGTCGCCCTGGGCCGCGCTCGCGCCGTGGGCGCGGGTGTAGTCGCGGGCGTAGCCGTGGCGGGCGCCGTTCTCGCCGTACAGGAACAGCCGGCCCTCGGCGGTGACCCGCACCGGCGTGCTGTTCAGCCACCAGTTGACCAGGTCGAAGTGGTGCGTCGCCTTGTGCACCAGCAGCCCGCCGGAGTTGGCCCGGTCGCGGTGCCAGCGGCGGAAGTAGTCCGCGCCATGGCGCACGTCGAGCAGCCACTCGAAGTGCACCGAGCCGATCTCCCCGATCGCGCCCTCGGCCAGCAGCGTGCGCACCTGCTCGTGCACCGGGTGGAAGCGGTAGTTGAAGGCGACCCCGACCATGCCGTCGTTGCGCCGCACCGCCTCCAGGATGCGCCGGCACTTGCGCACATCCACGGTCATCGGCTTCTCCGTCACCACCGCGCACCCGGCGTCCAGCGCGGCGACGATGTACTCGTCGTGCGTGGCGTCGACGCTGCACACCACCAGGGTGTCGACGCGCTCCTTGGCCAGCATCGCCGGCACGTCGCCGGCGTCGTAGGCCGCGGCGGGCGGAGCGCCCGCCGCCTGCAGGCGGCGCTGCTGGGCGGCGATCCGAGCGGGGTTGACGTCGGCTAGTGCGACAAGCTCGCCGTGCTTGGTCAGGGCTTGGGCGAACATCTGCGCTCGAGCCCCGGTCCCCACGATCGCGTACCGCGTGGTCATCCGGCCTCCTGGGCCTCATGCGACTACAAACGTTTGCAGCAGAACTAACCATCGCGCTCCGATCGCGTCAATGGCTGCCCCGGAATCAGCCTTGATTGTCCCGAATTTTCCCACTGCCGATGCCACCAAGGTCCACTGTCGAAACCAGATCGACATCTTCGACCGTTGACACCGTCGCAACCGTTTGCATTAATGGGTCACCACCGTGATAGCCAACACAGGATCGCGTGTACACAAAGGAGTGCAGGTGCCGGCCACTATCCGCGATGTCGCCAAGGCCAGTGGCGTGCACGTCTCCACCGTGTCCCGCGCGTTCAGCGCACCGCAGTTGGTGAACGCCGAGACCCGGGCCCACGTGCTCGCCGCGGCGGAGCTGCTGGGATACCGGCCCAACCGGGCCGCCCGCGCGCTGATCACCGGGCGCACGCACAACATCGGGCTGATCGTGGCCGACATCGCCAACCCGTTCTTCCCGCCGCTGATCAAGGCGGCGGAGAGTCATGCCCGAGGCCGCGACTACCACGTCTTCGTCGCCGACACCAACGAGGACCCCGGTGTCGAGGAGGAGCTGGTGCTCGCACTGGCCAAGCAGGTGGACGGGGTGCTGCTGTGCAGTCCCCGCATGAGCAACACGCAGATCGAGCAGCTGTCCCGCGAGGTCCCGCTGGTCGTGGTCAACAGGCCGGTGCCCGGTCTGCCCGCGGTCGTGATGGACGTCGCGCAGGGCGCCCGGCTCGCGATGGAACACCTGGTCGGCCTCGGCCACCGCGAGATCGCCCTGCTGGGCGGCCCGCGCGGGTCCTGGACGAACCGGGAGATCCGCCGCGCGGCCACGCTGGCCGCCCGCACCGCCGGGGCCGAGCTGGTCGTCCTCGGGCCCAACGCGCCCACCGAGGAGAGCGGGTCGGCACAGGCCGAGGCCGTGCTGCGGGCCGGCGTCAGCGCCGTGCTCGCGTACAACGACCTCATGGCCGTCGGCCTGATCGACGCGCTCGACCACCGCGGGGTCAAGGTGCCGGATCAGATCAGCGTCGTCGGGATAGACGACACCGCGCTGAGCCGCCGCACCCGCCCCATGTTGACGACGGTGGCCACCCCCACGGCGGCCGCCGGACGGGCAGCCGTCGACATGCTGCTCCAGCATGGCGACGACCGCCGCACCACCGCACTGGTAACGCTCCAGACCGAGTTGGTCATCCGCGACTCGTCAGGCCCGGGCCCGCATCGCACTGCGGGCCCGGGCAGGCGGCAGCAACCGCCCATTGACGGTGTCGCTTCCGAGAGCAGGGAGTGAAAGCTATGCACCCAGCGACACCCGCGCCGGCCGACGAGCCGACGCAGCACAACGGTAGCCTGCCGGCGGCCGGTTGGAATCGCCGCCACCTGCTGCGCATGCTCGCCGGAACGGCCATTGCCGTTCCCGCGGCCGGCCTGCTGGCCGCCTGCGGCGGCGAGGAGGAGCCGGCGGTCGACCCGAAGGCGCCGGTCACCGTCTCCTTCTTCTGGTGGGGCGGCGAGGCCCGCGCGAAGCTGACCGAGGAGGCGCTGAAGCTCTACACGAGCAAGCACCCCAACGTCACCATCACGCCGACCTGGCAGGCCTTCACCGGCTACTACGACAAGCTCGCCACGATCTCGGCGGGTGGCAACGCGCCGGACATCTTCCAGATCGACGACAACGGCCTGGCCGAGTACGCCGGCCGCAACGTCACCCTGGACCTGTCCAAGTACACGGCGAACAAGAAGATCGACGTGTCGAAGCACCCCGAGAGCCTCACCAAGTACGGGCAGCTCGGCGGCAAGCAGGTGGCCATCGCCACCGGCGAGAACACCCCGGCGATCATCTTCGACAAGACGAAGCTGACCGAGCTGGGCATCGAGGCGCCGCAGATCGGCTGGACGTACGAGCAGATCATCACCTGGGGCGCCGGCGTCACCACCAAGGCCGGCGGCAAGTACTGGGGCCTGATGGACCCGAGCTCGGACTACAAGGCGCTGTGGCTGTGGCTGCGCGCCCAGGGCAAGGAGTTCTACGACGGCCCCAAGATCGCCTTCAGTGAGGCGGACCTGACCGCGTGGTTCCAGCTGTGGGTGGATGCCCGGACCAAGGGCGCGACCCCGCCGGCCGACATCTGCCACGAGGCCGTCACCGGCAGCGTCGCCACCCAGCTGGTGGTCACCAAGAAGGCCGCCGTGTCGTTCATGTGGTCCAACCAGCTCTCCGAGATGCAGAAGGCCACCAAGAACGACCTCGGCATGACCGCATACCCGGGCGACCCGAAGGGCCAGTGGGCGCGCGCGTCGACCTACTGGGCGGCCTCGCGCACCACCAAGGCGCCCGACGTGGTGGCCGACATCATCAACTTCCTGGTCAACGACGTGGAAGCCGGCAAGATCCTGGGCGTGGACCGGGGCCTGCCGAACAATCTCGACGTGCGCAAGGCGGTCTCCGACGCGCTGACCGACCAGAAGATGAAGGACACCGTCACCTTCGAGAACGAGATCACGCCGAAGTTCGGCCCGGCCCCCGCGCCGCCGCCGAAGGGCCACAGCGGCCTGCGCAACACGCTGCGCGACATCGCCGAGACGGTGTCGTACGGCAAGCAGACCCCCGCGGCCGCGGCCAAGCAGTTCTTCACCGAGGCAGCCGCCGCTCTGGCGTGACCTGACGCTGGTGGGACTCCCCGGCGGCCCGCGGTACAGGCGGGCCGCCGGGACCATCCGCCGGCGGACACGGGCCCGGCCCGGCCGATCCCGGGCCGGGGCCGGGCCCGTTCCATTTCGCCGTTCATCGATCTCGTTTCCTGGAAGGGGACCGCGCGTGGCACTCACCACGGCCTCCCGTCCGGCCCTCCCGGTTCCGGCGTCAGCGCCGCCACCGGCGCGCGGCCGGCGCAAGAACTACGCCGCCCGCCGCTCCGAGGGCCTGGCGGGCTATGTCTTCCTCTCCCCGTGGCTGATCGGCCTGATGGCGATCACCGCGTTCCCGATGCTGCTCTCGCTCTACCTGAGCTTCACCAACTACGACGTCCTGTCGAGCTGGGAATTCGTGGAGTGGGTGGGCTTCGACAACTACAAGAAGATCTTTACCCTGGATCCGACCTTCTGGCAGTCGGTGCGGGTCACCCTCACCTTCGGCCTGATCGCGATCCCGCTCAAGCTGGCCGCCTCGCTGGGCGTGGCCCTGCTGCTCAACCGGGAACGGCGCGGCGTCGGCCTGTTCCGCAGCATGTTCTACCTGCCGTCGTTGCTCGGCGGCTCGGTGGCACTGGCCCTGGTCTGGGTCGCCATGTTCAACGGCGAGGGCGCGTTCAACGCCGGCCTGAGCCTGTTCGGCATCGAGGGCAAGAACTGGATCAACGATCCGGACTGGGCGCTGGCCACCCTGATGGTGCTCACGGTGTGGCAGTTCGGCGCCCCGATGGTCATCTTCCTGGCCGGCCTCAAGCAGGTGCCCACCGAGCTCTACGAGGCCGCGCAGGTCGACGGGGCCAGCAAGCGCCGGCAGTTCTTCCACATCACGCTGCCGATGCTGTCGCCGGTCATCTTCTTCAACCTGCTGCTGGAGACGATCAACGGCTTCCAGGGCTTCACCTCGGCGTTCGTCATCAGCAACGGCACCGGCGGCCCGCTGGGCGCCACGAAGCTCTACACCCTGCACATCTACGACAAGGCCTTCACCGACTTCCAGATGGGCTACGCCTCGGCGCTGGCCTGGATCTTCCTGGCGGCGATCGGCCTGATCACGATCGTCTTCTTCAGCACCGGCAAGTTCTGGGTGCACTACTCGGACGGAGAGAACTGATGGCCCGCGTACGTGGATGGGTGCGCGTGCTGGCCCTGCTCGGCGTGCTGGCGATCGTGCTCTACCCGCTGATCTGGGTGCTGGGCTCCTCGCTGAAGTCGCCGACCGAGGTGAGCAGCAACCTCTCCGTCTGGCCGCAGGAACTGACCTGGTCGAACTACTCGGACGGCTGGAGCTACATCCCCGGCGTCAGCTTCGCCCGGTTCTTCGGCAACAGTATGGTGATCTCGCTGGCCACCGTGGTCGCGAACGCGGCGTCCTGCCTGGTCACCGCGTACGCCTTCGCGCGGTTGCGGTTCTGGGGCCGCAAGGGCTACTTCGCGCTCATGATCGCGACGCTGCTGCTGCCCGGCCACGTGCTGATCGTGCCGCAGTACGTGCTGTTCAGCGAGTTCGGCTGGATCGACACCCCGCTGCCGCTGATCCTGCCCAAGCTGCTGGCCACCGAGGCGTTCTTCATCTTCCTCATGGTCCAGTTCATGCGGGGCATCCCCCGCGAGCTCGACGACGCCGCCAAGATCGACGGTTGCGACCCGTACCGCACGTTCTGGCACGTCATCCTCCCGCTGTCGCGGCCGGCCCTGATCACGACGGCGATCTTCTCCTTCATCTGGACCTGGAACGACTTCTTCACCCAGCTGGTCTACCTGCCCAGCGTGCCCAGCTACACCGTGCCGGTGGCGCTGCGGCTGTTCATCGACTCCAGCGGGCAGACCTCGATCGGGCCGATGCTGGCCATGTCGGTACTGTCCCTGCTTCCGGTGTTCCTGTTCTTCCTGGGCTTCCAGCGCTTCCTGGTCCAGGGCATCAACACCAGCGGGCTGAAGGGCTGAACGATGACGGCGACGACCACCACGGACTGGCGCGACACCCTGCGTGACGCCGCCGACCTCGCCCTGGTCGGCATCCTGGTGACCGTCGCGGCGGTGCCGGTCGTGACGACCGGCGCCGCCGTCGCCGTCGGCGCCGAGGCCGTGCACCTGCGCTTCACCGACGGCCGCTGGCCCGGCCCGCGCGACCTGCTCCGCACCTTCGGCCGCCGCCTGCTCCCCGGCGCACTGGCCACGCTGGCCGTGCTGGCCACCGGGCTGCTGCTGGCCCTGAACATCTTCTGGCTGCGCCGCGGCATGGCCCCCGGCGGCGAACTGCTGCTGGCGCTCACGGCCATCGTCGGGGTGGCGCTGATCGGCCTGGTCGCGCTCGCGATCCCGCTCCTGGGCCGGGCGTACACCTACCGCAGCGCCCTGCGCACCGCGCTGTCCCGCCCGGCAATGATCGTCACCGGCGCGGGCGTCATCGGCATCGCCTTCCTGATCGGCTCCATCCTCCCGATCACCGCCCCGCTCCTGACCGGCTACGTCCTGCTCGCCCTGCACACCATCGCCCGCCGCGTCCCGTCAGCCGCCACCGCCTGAGCCGTCCCGGCGTTCCAAGATCCGTTTTTGTGGACGCTGGAAGCTGCTATAGCGACGTCCAGCGTCCACAAAAACGGATCTTGCTGCGGGACAAGCCGCAGAAAACGCAAGGCGGCGGGCGCCCCCGAAGAGACGCCCGCCGTTTGCTGCGAGGCTGAGTGAGGTCAGCCGTTGGGGAACAGGGCGGCGAAGTCGGCGAAGGCCATCGCCACGTCGCTCTGCGCCCAGAACCGGTGGTAGTTGAAGCTCGGCGCGGGTCCGCCGTCGAGGTGGGTCTGCACCTTCGACCAGTCCGGGTCAGACTTGTACCAGGACCGGATGTCCAGGAACGTCTTGCCCGCGGTGATGATGTCGCCGTTGGGCATGTCGCCGGTCCAGCCGGACGGGACGAAGATGCCCTGGCCGGTGCTGGCGTTGTAGGTGTCGTCGAACCGCGAGTAGTCGCCGCGGGTCTCCGTCGTCGAGACGCCCTTGCTCTCGGCGCGGGCGTACAGCGCGTCGATGATGCCCTTGCCGGTGGTCTTCGCCGCGGCGTTGCCGGACTTGGCGGCGTAGAACAGCAGCGCACGGGCCAGTGACGCGGCGACGCCGACGTCCTGGCCGGTGCTGGTCACCGTGACGTGCAGGCCGGTGTTGGTCGCCGGGCTGGACGGGTTCCAGGTCGCGGGCGCGCCGGACCAGCCCAGCTCGGACGGGACGGCGAAGTTCGTGCCGCTGACCGTGGTGTTGGCGACGGCCCACGGCACCCACTTGTCCAGCAGCGCCTTGGCCTTGGCGTTGCCGGTCGCGTAGTACAGCTCGGCGATGCGGCCCATCGACCAGACCTGCATGCCGAACCACTGGTTCGACGGCGGGTCGTGGTAGACCGGCTTCTCGTCGTAGAACATGCCGTAGAAGGTGGGCGTGTTCGCGGGCGGCGTGGCGTACGAGCCGGCCCAGCTGTTGGTCGCGCCGCCGGCGATGCCGCCCTCGGCCGACTGCAGCCACTGGTAGAACTCCAGCTGCCGGTTGAAGCTGTTGGTCCAGTCCGCGTTCGCGGTCGGCGACAGCGGCTTCAGCTCGTTGACGTTCGCCAGCGCGTACGCCGCCATGGGGTTCTGGTAGCCGAAGTGGTTGAAGCTGGAGCCGATGCGCCACGACCAGGCCGACGTGAGACCGCCGCCCCAGGCGTAGTACCAGGACATCAGGTAGTGCATCGAGTCACGGCCCGTGCCGGCGGCGCAGGTGGTCGCCCCGACGCAGTTGCCGATCTTCTTGAAGTACTTGTCGAACATGGCGTAGCGCAGGTAGTCGCCCATCTTCGCGGCCTTGCTGAGGGTCGACGCGATCTGCGACTGCTTGCCCTGCTCCGTGGCCCAGGTCAGCGCCCAGTAGGCCGCCTCGATGGCGCGGGCGTCGGCGTCGGGCGCGTTGGTGTACTTCCACTGCGCCGCGGGCGCGCTGGACTCCTTGACGAACAGGTCCAGGTAGCCGTTGGGGCCGCCGTTGTTGAGGTTGTCGCAGCTCGGCTGCGGGATGGTCTCCCACACCGACTCCTGCGGACCTCGCTGGAAGGTGTTGATGTACGCCGGGCGCGTGGTCCCGTTGCCGCACCGGCCGAAGCCGTACTTGTTGTCGACGTCGAGCAGCCAGTGCATGCCGTAGATGCTGCCGTTGCCGTAGGTGCTGGTCAGCTCACTGCGCAGCGGGTCGGCACCGACCGGGACGCTGGGCTGCAGCTGCGACGGGTAGTTGGCCGGGGTGAGGTGCTCGGCCGCGTACTGCGGGGTGCCGGCGACGCCCGCGTTGGGCTGGTCGGCGGCCGACGGGATGATGTACTGCTCCATCACCGTCCAGGCCTGGTTGAACTTCGTCCAGTCCTGGGTGAACCGGCCGTAGTAGGCCTCCAGCCACAGCCAGTAGGAGAACGCCTCGCTGGTGGTCTCGTGGCCGTAGTCGGGCGCCTCGACGATCAGCGTCTCGATCGAGTGGTACGGCACGCCCTCAGGCGAGAAGTACCCGTTGGCGGTGTTCTTGATCTTGTTGTACTGCTCGATGAAGCGCTGCGTGTAGACGTTGACCTCGTCGTCGGCCTCGGTCGCGGTGACCACGCCGGGGTCGTACCCGGTGGCGCTGGCGGTGATGGTCGCCGAGCCGGAGGCGTTGTCCGCGTCCTGCGCCGCCGCCAGGGTGACCGTCTGCTCGGTGCCCCAGTTGCTGGTGCTGAACGTCAGCGTCGCGCCGGCGGAGACCGACACGTCGGTGTCGCCCGCGGTGCGGGCCACGGCCACGGTCAGGTTGGCCGACGGCGCCGCCGACAGCTTCACATTGAACGTGCTGGTGCCGCCCTCGGGCACGCTGACCGCGGCCGTGCTCGCCGCGTTGACCAGCACCTTCGGCGCGACGGAGGCGTCGACCACGACCGTGGTGTTCGCCGTGGCGGTCGCGCCGCCGTTGTCGGTCGCCTTCGCCTGGAAGACGTACGTGCCGACCGGCAGCGCCGAGACGTCCCAGGTGTACGGGGCGGCGGTGTCCGAGCCGAGCAGCAGCCCGTCGCGGTAGAACTCCACCTTCGACACGGTGCCCGGCGAGGTGTCCGCCGCGGTGGCCGCGATGGTGAACGACGCCGGGGCGGTGTAGTGGGTGTTGCTGGCCGGGGCGGTGATGCTCACCGTCGGCGCCGGGTTGGCCCCGGTGCAGGCCGTGCCGTTGATGGTGAACGACGTCGGCGACGAGTACGTGCCGCTCCAGCGGCCGTTGAAGCCGATGCCGGTGGACCCGTTCGTCGGCACGTTGCCGTTGTAGCCGAGGTTGGTCGCGGTGACGTTCTGGCCGGACACGGCGTAGTTCGCCGACCAGCCGGGCAGGGTGACGGTCTGCCCGGAGGGCAGCGTGAAGCCGAGCGTCCAGCTCGTCCACGGGTCACCAAGGTTCTTCAGGGTGAGGTTGGCGGTGAAGCCGCCCGAGCCGGGGGCTTCGGTCCAGGGATTGGCGGTGTAGACGACCTCGCAGGCGACTGCGGCCTGGGCCGGGCTCGCCGCCACCACCAGGCCGCCGCCGGCGACCAGCGCCGCGGTGGCGACGGCGCCGAGGCGCCGCAGCAGACTGGGGCGGGAACGCCGCAGTGGGTACAACAAGACGATCTCCTCGCGAATGTGCCGGGACCACGTCCCGGCGGGGAACCTGTGCGGACCGTCGCTGAGGACGGTGGTGCCGCTTCGGCGCATCCATGCCCTGACGTGCCGTGTCGCGCGACGATGGCTCCCGGTCGCGAATTCTGATCAGTCTTGCATGGGAGCGCTTCCATCGCAAGGGGTCACTGCCCGGCCGGTCCGGCGGCACGCCGCGCGTCGATTCACCGGTCCGTGCCGGGCAGACTGCCGCGACCGGCGGCCCGACCACTGGAAGAATGGACCGCATGATCGTTCCTGACGTGACCCTCAACAACGGCGTTCTGATGCCCCAGCTCGGCTTCGGCGTGTGGCAGGTCGACGACGACGCGGCGGAGCACGCCGTGACCACGGCGCTGGAGGCGGGCTACCGGAGCATCGACACCGCCAAGATCTACGGCAACGAGCAGGGCGTCGGCCGGGCGCTGCGCGCGAGCGGGCTGCCCCGCGAGCAGCTGTTCGTCACCACGAAGCTGTGGAACACCGAGCACCAGTACGACAAGGCCCTGCGCGCCTTCGACGACAGCCTGGCCTCGCTCGGCCTCGACTACCTGGACCTGTACCTGATGCACTGGCCGGTGCCGTCGCAGGACCTGTACACCGATGCCTGGCGCGCGATGGAGAAGCTGTACGCCGACAAGCGGGTGCGCGCCATCGGCGTGTCCAACTTCACCGTGCAGACGATGAGCCGCCTGCTCGACGAGTTCGACGTGGTGCCCGCGGTCAACCAGATCGAGCTGCACCCGCACTTCCCCCAGGAGGAGCTGCGCAAGCTGCACGCGGTGCACGACATCGCGACCGAGGCGTGGAGCCCGCTGGGCCAGGGCAAGGGCCTGCTCGACGACCCGGTGCTGGCGCGCGTCGCGGCCAAGCACGGCAAGTCCCCGGCGCAGGCGGTGCTGCGCTGGCACCTGCAGCTCGGCAACGTGGTCATCCCCAAGTCGGTGACCCCGTCGCGGATCGCGGAGAACATCGCGGTCTTCGACTTCGCCCTCGACGACGAGGACATGGCGGCGATCGCCACTTTGGACAACGGCGGTCGCATCGGCCCCGACCCGGCCGTCTTCGCCTGGATGGGATAAAGGAAGTCCATTGCGGACGGACGCCTTCCGGCTCGGTTATGCCGCAGGGCGTCCGTCTCGTTATGCTCGCCGACGTGTCTGTCACGGGGCAGGGCGGCCTGAGCCGCAGGTTGACCAGGGGGCTCCTCGACCAGGTCACACCCGGCCTGCGCTGGGTCGCGGCCGTGGTGCTGCTGGGGGTGTCCGGGCTGTTCGGCGGCCTCGACACGGTGCCCGAGCCGCCGGCGGAGACCGTCGCGGCGGGCACGACCGTCCACGGCGGCCCCTGGGAGGTCACCGTCGAGGCGGCGGCCGTCTACCGGGAGATGGGCAAGCTGCGGCTGGAGAAGGAGACCGACCGCTGGCTGGTGGTGACCGCGACGGTCCGGATCACCGCCCACGAGAGCACCATGCCGCCGTCCGACCTGCTGACGCTGACCGGTGTGACGGGTTTGACCAGCCCGACCCCGGCCGAGGAGGCGCTCGACCGGGACAAGAGCCGCCTGCGCCTGCTGCAGCCGGACATGCCGGAGCGCATCCTGTTCATCTGGGAGCAGTCGGGCGACGCGCCCGTGCCGGCCTCGATCACCGTGGCGGTGGAGCAGCGCACCTACCGCGAGGACAGCCTCAGCGGCGCGTGGTACTGGATGGACGTGGACGGCGAGGGCGAGGACGAGCCCGCCGGCCGGGTCACGGTGCCGGTCAGAACCGACCTGCCACCGCTGATCGCGAGCCCGTCGTCCTCGGCCGCCGCGTCGCCCCCGACCAGCCCGAAGCCGGCCGCCAGCCGCACGCCGAGCGCCGGGCCCACGCCGTGAGCCGCGCCGCTGCCATGAGCCGGACCCCTGCGGTGAGCCGGACCGCTGCCTTGAGGCGAGGAGACGACGCGTGAAGCTGTTGCGCCGCCTGGGAACCGCCGCCTTCGTGCTGGCCGCGCTCGCCGCCGGACAGGCGGTCCACTCCGCCGAGCCGAGCGTCAACCACGCCCTGCGCCCCTTCCCGGTGGCCGGGGAGGTCGGCGCGGAGGTGGCCGCCCGCACCTTCACCGCCCGGGTGCAGCTGGTGCGCTGCGCCGCCGCGCTGCGGATCGGCGAGCACGTGCTGGACACCCAGGGCGTCTGGATCATCGCGAAGCTGCGGGTGGGCGCGCGGTTCAAGCCGACCAGCATCGCGTACGCCGCGGCGCGCGACGGCGCCGGAAAGGTCTACCAGACCACGGACCGGGTCTCGCTGGACCTGGTCTCGGGCGGGCTCACCATGCAGCCCGGCCTGCCCTACGAGGGGGAGATCGCCATCGAGGTGCCCACCGCGTCCGCGGGCAGCCTGACCCTGCTGCTCGCCGACAACAGCCTCGACCAGCGGATGGACTCGATGGCCGAGATCGGGCTGCCGATCTCCGACGGGAATGCCTGCTCGGCCGAGCCCACCACCCTGCTCGCCCCGAAGGCCGTGTCATGAGGGGCCCGGACTCGCTGGGCCGCGGCTGGTGGCGGCGCAACGTCTGGGGCCTGGTCGCCCTGCTGCCCATGCTGGTCCTGATGGTGGCCGCGGCCGGATACTCGGATCTGGAGTTCTGGCAGCGTGGCAAGCCGGCCGTGGTGCTGCCCGCCGCCGACGGGACGGCCGACTTCGCCGGGATCCGGGTGCGGGTGGCCGAGCTGGTCCAGGCCACGGACCTGAAGCGCGGCCTCGATCGCCCGTTCGTCGTGCCCGACAACATGACCGCCTGGCGGGTGGTGCTCGACGTCGAGGGGCCGACCGACCCGGAGCAGGTGCCGTTCTGCGACATCAGCATCGAGGACACCGCCGGCAACCTGTACGCCGACAACCCGAAGGAGCTGTCGTCGGCGCGCACGCCGCTGGGCAACTGCAAGCCGGACAACAGTCCGGTGCCCGCCGCGTCAGGCAGGCACCAGACCGTCGCCCATTTCGTCACGCCGCGCGGGGTGGACATCGCCGCGGTGCGGGTCTTCTTCGGCGGCGTGGACCAGACCCGGTACGTGCGGTTCGACCGGTAGCGGCGCCTGCACCCGCAGCACCCGGTCGACGGTGGCGGCGACCAGGCACAGCAGCAGCACCATGCTGATCGCGTCGTTGACGATGCTGAGCGGGCCGGACAGCGGCCGCCACACGAAGTTCAGGTCCTGCGCGCCGATCAGCGTCCGCTCCAGCTCCCACAGCCAGGTCGGCAGCGTCTGCACGGCGAGGAACAGCACGCAGAACATCAGCATCGGCACCTTGCCCGCGTGTGCCAGCAGCCGGAAGCTCTGCGCCAGCGGCGTCATCGTCTCGCGCACGTTGGCGGTGCTCGCCGCGCCCAGCCGGCGGACCGGTGCGGGCAGCTTCGCCCAGCGGCGGGCCGCGCGCACCGCGCGCCGGGCGGCCTTCGGGCTCAGCGGCGGCGTGCCCAGGCTCTGCCCGTACACCACCGCGCCGACGATCAGCCAGGCCAGCGGCACGACCAGCACGACGTCGAGGGACAGGAACAGCTCCGAGAACCACGTGCCGGCCGCCCGGACCGGCTCCTCCAGCGGCCCGAGCTGCGCGACCACGTGATGCCAGCCCGACAGGGCCCACTGGTATGCCTGCCGGTGCTCGACGAACGGCAGCACCTTGTCGCTGACGCCGGAGACGAACACCGCCACCAGCGTCAGCGACAGCACCTCCAGGTAGGCCCGCACGAAGCCGATCCAGCTCCACAGCCGGTCGGCGCGCAGCCCCAGCAGGAACCGCAGCAGCAGCGCGGCCAGCGACACCACGACGAGCGTCGTGTTCAGCGTGAACGGCAGGCGCTCGTCGAGCACCAGCGCCGAGGGGTTCGTGACCGCCTCGGCCTTGCTGTTCTCGTCGGCGATGATCTCCAGCAGGTAGCTGTCCCGGTCGGCCTCGAAGTAGCCGTAGGAGGCGTACACCACGATGAACGGCAGCAGCACGCTCGCCACGTGCGCCAGGGTGCGGAAGCGCTGCCCGGGCTCGCCGCCCGGCGTCGTGGTCGGCAGTGACCGCGACAGCACCCGCAGCATCAGCACCAGCGCGGTCATCACCGCGACCGGGACCAGGGCGAAGACAAGGAAGCCGAAGACGCCGTCGAGGTCGCTGGCCTGCACGGCCACCAGGGTCACCCCGCGCCGGGCCGCGAAACCGGCGAACACCAGCGCGAACAGCACCGGCCAGTGCCGCAGCAGCAGCACACCGACGGTGCCGAGCACCGCCGCGAGGTGGCGCAGCGACCAGGCGATGCCGTGCCGGGGTGCGGGCGTCGCCGGGAAAGGCGAGGGGGCGGCCGGAGAGGAGAGGTCCGTCACGACAGTGACGGTACCGTCCACCCCGGAACGTCAGCCGTCCGCCTGCTGCTCGATGAGCAGCCCGACACCGTCCAGGATCCGGTCCAGTCCGAACACGAACTCCTCGTGCGGATCGTCGGCCCGGTCGAGCACCCCCGATGCGATCGCGCGCGCCAGCGCCGGGAACCGGGCCGGGTCGACGAGCAGTTTCAGCAGCTTCCCGTATGCCGACATGGCCTCGTCGAGTGAGCTGCCCAGGGCCTGCACCGCGGTCTGCATGTCGACGGCGACCGTGGCCTCGTTGCGGACGTACATCGTCAGCAGCAGGACGATCGAGAGTTTCGCCTCCTCGCGCAGGCCGGTCTGCGCCATCGCGGCCAGCCCGGAGTCCATCCAGGCCAGTTGGTGGGGGGTGGCGGGCGGGCCGCTGACGGGCACCCGCAGCACCCAGGGCTGCCTCAGATACAGCTCGCGGCAGGCCCAGGACCAGGCGGTGAGCCCGGCGCGCCAGCCGCTGTCCGGGTCCAGCGGAGGCGGGTCGCCGATGGCGGCGTCCATCATCAGTTCGAGCAGTTCGTCCTTGGCCCGGACGTACCGGTAGAGCGCCATGGTCGAGGCGCCCGCCTCGGCGGCGACCCGGCTCATGGAGACCGCGCCGATGCCGTCGGCGGCCGCGACGCGGATGCCGGCCGCGACGATGCCGTCGAGGCTCAACCCCGGCTTGGGCCCCTTGCCGGGGCGCTCGCGCAGGCCCCACGCGGCGGCGATGTTCGCCGGGACCCCGGCGCTGTCGAATTCCATCACACCTGCTTCTACCTCGGACGCTTGACTGCACATCCTAGTACTGCGTATAACGTACACAGAACGGCGTATGACATACACAGAAGCGCGTACCGCATACACAGAAGGTTGGTCCTCGATGAACGAGCCAAGCCCACCCCTCGCCGGCCGCCGCGAGTGGATCGGCCTCGCCGTGCTGCTGCTGCCCCTGCTGCTGGTCTCCATGGACGTGTCGGTGCTCTACTTCGCCGTCCCGTTCATCAGCGCCGACCTCGCCCCGTCGGCCACCCAGCAACTGTGGATCTTCGACATCTACGGCTTCGTGCTGGCCGGACTGCTCATCACCATGGGCGCGCTGGGCGACCGGATCGGCCGCCGCAGGCTGCTCATGATCGGTGCGGCCGCCTTCGGCCTCACCTCGGCCGCCGCCGCGTACGCGGGCAGCGCCGAGGCCCTGATCGCCACCCGCGCGCTGCTCGGGATCGGCGGCGCGACGCTGATGCCGAGCACCCTCGCGCTGATCCGCAACATGTTCCACGACGCCAGGCAGCGCGCCACCGCCATCGCGATCTGGACCGCCGCGCTCACCTTCGGCGTCGCGCTCGGCCCGATCCTGAGCGGCCTGCTGCTCGAACACTTCTGGTGGGGCTCGGTCTTCCTGATCAACGTGCCGTTCATGCTGTTGCTGGTCGTGCTCGCGCCGCTGCTGGTGCCCGAGTCGCGCCGGGTCGCCGGCGGCCGGTTCGACCTGATCGGCGCGGCCCTGTCGCTGGCCGCGGTGCTGCCCGTGATCTGGGGCGTCAAGGAGTTCGCCGCGCGCGGCGACGGCCGGCTCGCGGGCGCGGCGATCGTCGCCGGCCTCGCCGTCGGCGCGGTCTTCCTGCACCGGCAGCGCACGTCGCCGGACCCGATGATCGATCTCGCGCTGTTCCGGGGCCGTGCCTTCAGCGGCGCCGTCGCGGTCAACATGCTCGCGATGTTCGCTCTTATCGGCTTCGCCATCTTCACCACCCAGCTGCTGCAGACCGTGTGGGGCATGTCCCCGCTGGAGGCGGCGCTGTGGAGCCTGGTGCCCTCGCTCGGCGTCGGCGCGGTCACCCCGATCGCCGCCGGGCTCGCCCAGCGCGGCGTGCCCCGCGGCCGCCTGGTCGCGGGCGGCTTCCTGATCGCGCTGGCCGGGTTCGCCGCGATGACCGCCGTGGCCGCCGACTCACCCCTGTGGACGCTGATGGTCTGCGCCGCGCTGTATGCCTGCGGCCTGGTCGTGGTGCTGTCGCTGAGCACCGAGCTCATCCTGTGGGCCGCCCCGCCGGAGCGGGCGGGTTCGGCGTCCGCGCTGTCGGAGACGGCCTCGGAGTTCGGCGGCGCGCTCGGCATGGCCGTGCTGGGCAGCATCGGCACCGCTGTCTTCCGCGCTCACCTGGACGTGCCCGCGGGGTTGCCCGCCGAGGCCGCGGACACCGCCCGCGAGACGCTGGCCGGGGCGGCCGTCGTCGCGAGCGGGACACCCGGTCCCGTGGGTGAGGCGCTGTTCGCGAGCGCCCGCACCGCTTTCATGTCCGGCCTGCACGCGGCGGCGATCGCCGCCGCCGTGCTGATGGTGCTGGCCGCGGCACTCGCCATGCGCACCCTGCGCGGGGGTGAACCCGACCGCGTCACGGCCACCGCCGGTTACTCGCCCGAGCCCGCCGGAGCCGAGCCGGGCTGGCCTGCCGGGTCCGTGCCGTCGCCTGGGCCCGGCCCCGCCGTGGGCGAGGCGGCGCAGGACACGACGGCAGCCGTTTGACAAATGGAGGGAAGCCTAACCTAACCTAGGCGTCATGCTGCGCGGCCGCCGGCTTCTCGTGGAGTGCCACGGGGCCGGCGGCCCTGCTCGGCAGCCCCTCTGTCGTCCGGTCCCTGGAGGAGATCCCGCGCATGAGCGAGCCCATGGTCTGGCGGCTGTTCACCGTGCAGGTGCAGTCCGTCACCGAACTCAGCCCGACCTTCAAGCGGTTCACCTTCGCCGGGCCCGAGCTCGCCGACTTCGCCGACTGCGGCTACGACCTGCGCCTCAAGCTGGTGCTGCCCGCCCCGACCGGCGGCTTCGGCGCACTGGAGCGCGGCCCGGACTGGTACACCGTCTGGCGCGGCACGCCCGAGGAGGTCCGCAACCCGGTCCGCACGTACACCGCCCGATACGTGCGCGCCGGGCAGTGCGAGGTCGACGTGGACGTGGCTCTGCACGGCGACGCCGGACCCGCCTCGCGCTGGGCCCGGGCGGCGCGTCCCGGCGACGAACTCGTCCTGATGGGACCGAACGCCGTACACCCCGGCCCGCACGGCGGCGTCGAGTTCGTGCCGCCCGCGCCGGGCGTGCCGGTGCTGCTCGCCGGGGACGAGACCGCGGTGCCCGCCATCGCGGCGATCCTGGAGCGGCTGCCCGCGGACACCGTCGGCGCGGCGCTGCTGGAGGTGCCGTACGCCGCCGACGCGCTGCCGCTGACCGCGCCCGCCGGGGTGGACGTGCGCTGGCTGGCCCGTGACGGCGCGGCCCACGGCAGCCTGCTGGTGCCCGCGGTGCAGCAGGCCGCGGCGCGGCTGGTGCCCGCACCCGGCACGGCCGAGGCGGTCGAGGACGTCGACGTGGACAACGGCATCCTGTGGGAGGTCCCCGAGGAGACCGCGAGCGGGCGGCTCTACGCCTGGCTGGCCGGGGAGGCCGCGGTCATCCGCACCCTGCGCCGCCACCTGGTCGGCGAGCGCGGCCTGGACCGCAAGGCGGTCGCCTTCATGGGCTACTGGCGCCAGGGCCGCACCGAAGAAGGCTGACCCGTCCCTCCCCACCGACCCGACCCGACCCACCGACCCGACCCGACCCGACCCGCCGACCGGCCCGCGGCGCGCGGCCCGGCCGAAGATCAGTGTTTGGTGCCATGGTCTGCGCGTCAGAGCGCAGACCATGACACCAAACGGCGATCATCGCCGCCCACGCCAAGCGATCACCGCAGCCGACGCCAAGCGGTCACCTGCGGCCGCACCGCGAGGTGCGGTCATGGGGCGGCGTTCATCAGGTCGAGGGCGCTCTGCTGGCGGGCGGCGTCGAGCTTGTCGACCGGTCCGGCCCAGCGCAGGCCGTAGAGGTCGAGCGGGGTGCGGTCGGCGGCGTACGCGGCGTCGGCCTGGCGGCGCAGGTAGGCCGTGTAGGGGTGGTCGGGCAGGGCGCTGTTGAGGGCAGCCAGCCCGCGCACGTACGCCCCCTTGAATGAGGGACCGTCCGCGCCGCAGTCGCCGCCCTCGCACGGATCGCGCAGGATGCCGTTGACGTGAAGCAGCCCGGTCGTGGTCGACGCGTCGGCGAGCCGCCGCGCGGTGGCCAGCAGGCTCGCGTCGCCGGTGGCCCGGTGCAGTTCGACCAGCCCGCCCAGCGGCACACCCTGGTTGTACGACCACACCGGCTGGCCGTTGTTCCGGCAGGTGGACAGGTTCACCCCGTCGTTGATAAGCGACGACGCGTTGATCATCCCGGTGCCCTGGAACCAGGTCCACGTCGCCCGTGCCCGGTTCAGGTACACCGCGTCGCCCGCGATCCGGTTGTGCAGGGCGGCGTTGACGTGCAGGTAGAGACCGTTCGCGATGGCGTTCTTCGCGGTCCGCGCGGTGCTCCACCAGACCCCGCCGCCGCAGACCCCGTCCCAGTACGCCGCCATGTGATCCGCGGCGACCCGCGCCGTGCTCAGGTAGCGGGCCTCGCCGGTGAGGTCGTACGCGGCGATCCAGGCCAGCGCCCACCAGCCCGTGTCGTCGATGTACTCGTTGCGGAAGCTGCCCTGGTAGGCGCCCAGGTTGAGGTCGTAGGTGCGGCCGATCGCGTAGCGGTAGCTGCCCATGCCGGTGACCCGGACGTTGTCGATGAGCGCGGTCAGCGCGTTGGCCGTGTTCCACCAGCCGGTGGTGTCGAACCGGCCGGTGGACAGGTTGTAGGAGGTCATCAGCCCGGTGGCCGCGGCGGTGCGCCGGTTGCCGGCGTTCCAGGTGGTGCGGGCCCAGGCCGTGCAGGCGATCTCGGGGCGGTCGCCCGCCTTGCCGCAGGCGCGCAGCGCCCCGACGCCGAGCGCGGCCCAGTCGTCCACGTTGAACATCGGGGTGCGCCAGCCGCGCTGGCCCGCCGGGACGGCGCTGTCGCCGAGCAGGCCGGTCCAGGTGCGGCCGCCGTTGAACGAGCGGTCGAGCCAGACCCGGTCACCGGCGTTGCCGTTGCCGATGCTCGCCCAGCCCATCGCGTCGGCGTCGTCGAAGTGCAGCACGATCTGGCGGCCCCAGACGCCGGCGCTGACCGGTGCCCGGTCGCCGGGTGACAGCGCCGGGTCTCTGCCGTCGCAGTAGCGGTTGCAGATCGGGGCCGCCACGGCAACGCTCGCCATCGGCCCGGTGACCAGGCCCGCGACGGCGAGCCCGGCGGCCAGGAGACGTACCGGTAGTCGCATGTTGAACCTCCTGCTCAGGAAACCTGGATGCAGGAGAGCGCTCTCACTGAGCACTCATGTAACAGGAGGTTTACAGTTTCGTCAACGTCGATGGAATGCCAACCGCGTTCAGGCCGCGGCCAGCGTCTCCAGCACGCCTTCGCCGTACTTGGCCAGCTTGTTCTCGCCGACCCCGCTGATGCCGCGCAGCTTGCCCAGCGAGTCCGGCGCCTGCGCGGCGATCTCGCGCAGGGTCGCGTCGTGGAAGATGACATAGGCCGGGACGCCCTGCTCCTTCGCGGTCGCCGCGCGCCAGGCCCGCAGCGCCTCGAACCGGGGCAGCGCGTCGGCCGGCAGCTCCGCCACCGCGGCGGCGGCCGAGGCCTTGCGCGACGAGCCCGACGAGCGGGCCGCGCGCTCCGGCTCGCGGCGCATCATCACCTCGCGGCGGCGGCCCAGCACGTCGGCGCTCGCGTCGGTCAGCGCGAGTGTGCCGTGCTCGCCCTGCACCGCCAGCAGCCCCTGCGCCAACAGTTGGCGCACCACGCCGCGCCACTCGGATTCCTGCAGCTCGGTGCCGATGCCGAACACGGTCAGCTCGTCGTGGCGATGCTGCGCCACCTTGTCGGTCTTGCGGCCGAGCAGGATGTCGATCGACTGCCCAGCACCGAAGCGCTGGTTGCGCTCACGCTGCAGCCGCAGCACGGTGGACAGCAGCTTCTGCGCGGGCACCGTGCCGTCCCACGACTCCGGCGGGACCAGGCAGGTGTCGCAGTTGCCGCACGCGTCGCTGGACTGCCCGAAGTAGGCCAGCAGCTGCACCCGGCGGCACTGCACCGTCTCGCACAGCGCCAGCATCGCGTCCAGGTGCGCGGCCAGCCCGCGCCGGTAGGCCGCGTCCCCGGCCGAGCCGTCGATCATCTTGCGCTGCTGCACCACGTCCTGCAGCCCGTAGGCCAGCCAGGCCGTCGACGGCAGCCCGTCGCGGCCCGCGCGCCCGGTCTCCTGGTAGTAGCCCTCGACCGACTTCGGCAGGTCCAGGTGCGCGACGAAGCGCACGTCCGGCTTGTCGATGCCCATGCCGAACGCGATGGTGGCAACCATGACCAGCCCGTCCTCGCGCAGGAAGCGGGACTGGTTGGCGGCACGCGTGGCCGCGTCGAGCCCGGCGTGGTAGGGCAGCGCGTCGATGCCCTGCTGCACCAGGAACTCGGCGGTCTTCTCCACCGAGGCGCGGGACAGGCAGTAGATGATGCCCGCGTCGCCGGGGTGCTCGGTGCGCAGCAGCTCCAGCAGCTGCTTCTTCGGGTCGTTCTTCGGCACGATGCGGTACTGGATGTTGGGCCGGTCGAAGCTGGAGACGAACAGGCGGGCCTGCGTCAGCTGCAGGCGCTGCGCGATCTCGGTGCGGGTGGCGGTGGTCGCGGTGGCGGTCAGCGCGATGCGCGGCACGTCCGGCCAGCGCTCGTGCAGCACGGACAGGGCCAGGTAGTCGGGCCGGAAGTCGTGGCCCCACTGCGACACGCAGTGCGCCTCGTCGATGGCGAACAGCGAGATCTTGCCGCGCTCCAGCAGGCGCAGCGCCGCGCCGGAGCTGAGCCCTTCCGGCGCGAGGTAGAGCAGGTCCAGCTCGCCCGCGACGAACTGCGCCTCGACCACCCGCCGCTCGTCGAGATCCAGGGTCGAGTTGAGGAAGCCCGCCTTCACACCCAGCGCGGTGAGCGCGTCGACCTGGTCCTGCATCAGCGCGATCAGCGGCGAGATCACCACCCCGACGCCGGGCCGCACCAGGGCCGGGATCTGGTAGCACAGCGACTTGCCGCCGCCGGTCGGCATGAGCACCAGGGCGTCGCCGCCGCTGATCACATGGTCGATGATCTCCTGCTGCTCGCCGCGGAACGAGTCATAGCCGAAGATCCTGCTCAACACCTGCGAAGCATCCTGCACCCGTCGATCCTATGGACCGCCCCCGACGGCATGCATGCCGGTGCGACGACGGTGACACGACCCGGGGCGGATGGCTCACCGCCGGGTCACCGTTCGGACGCGCTCCGCTGCGTCACCAGCGCGGCCGTCACCCGGGCGATCACGTCGTACGGGACCGGCTCGCGCAGCGGGAACCGCAGCGTGCCCTTGGCCGCCCGGTACGGCGCGACGACCTCCTCGAACGCGGCGTCCCCGTCGGGCACCGGATAGACCGAGACGTGGTGCTTCCAGCCGGCGAAGTACACGAGATACCGCCCGTTCAGGGTGATGGTCGGGATCCCGTAGCTGATGGCCTGCCCGGCCTGCGCGGGCGCGGCGGCCAGGATCGTCCGCCGGACCTGCTGCAGCACGTCCTGCACCTCAGTGGGAAAGGAGTCGATGTAGTCGTCGATCGTGGTGAACCGGGCCGCCATTCATTCATCATCGCGCCTGCGGCCCGCAGTCGGCAGCCCGGCCCGAGCGGCGCGGAACAGCGGACCGCCGTGCGGGCAGTCATGAGTATGTTGCACCTCATGGCCGAGCCGCGCCGAAGCCTTCCGGACGTGGCAGACCTCTTCGACGCCCACGGTGCCGAGCTGCTGCGCTACTGCACCGGCCGGGTCGGCCCGACGGTCGCGGAGGACGTCGTGGCCGACACGTTCCTCATCGCGCACCAGCGCCGGCACCGCCTCGCCGACGGCCCGGCGCGGGCCTGGCTCTACGGCATCGCCAGCAACCTGCTGCGCCGGCACCGGCGCAGCGAGACCCGGGCGCTGCGGGCGCTGGCCCGGACCGGGCGCGACCTCGACCAGACCGACATCGCCGACGGCGCCGCCGCCCGCGCGGACGCGTCTGCGCTGACCCGGCGGCTGGCCGCGGTGCTCGCCGCGCTGCCCGCCCGCCAGCGCGACGTGCTGCTGCTGTACGCGGTCGCGGAGCTCGGCTACGAGGAGATCGCCCGCACCCTGGACATCCCGCTCGGCTCGGTCCAGTCGGCACTGCACCGCGCGCGGGTGAAACTGCGCGCCGCCCTCGCCACGGACCCTGCCACCACCGCATCCCCTGACGGAGGCTCCCGATGACCGACGATCCCGACCTGCGCAGCGTGCGCGAATTCCACCAGCAGCGGCCGGGCGTCGCACCGGGCGCGCTCGACCGGGTGCGCCGGCGCGTGCAGACCGCGCCGGCCGCACCGCACGCGCCCCGCCTGCTCCTCCCCCGCTGGGCGGCGCCCGCCGCAGCAGCGGCCGTGGTGGCCGCCGTGGTCGGCGGGGTGGCGATGCTGGGCGCGGCCGACCGCGGGACACCGCAGCCGGGCGGGCCGACCGGCGGACCCGCGCGCCTCGCGAGCACCGCGCCCACCGCGCCGGAGGGCACCGCCGCGCTGTGGCTGAAGTACGGCGCACCGGTGCCGGTCTCCACGGTCTTCGCCGAGCTGGACCGAGCCGCGGCCGGCACCGCCCTGGCCGCGCCGCGCCCGGGCGAGCTGCTGTGCTCGCACGCCACCGTGCTCACCCGGCCCGGCCCCGCGCCCGCGCCCGGCAGCGCACCGGCTACCGCGCAGGCAGAGGTGCGCTGCTTCGAACCGGAAGGGCTGCTCGAAGTGCCCGCGCCGGAGGCGAGCCCGGGCGAGGTCAAAGGACAGTCCCCCGCCGAGCAGCTCGCGGCCGCGCGGGACGGCTTCGCCGCGGCCGGGCCCGGCTGGGGCTACCCGACCGCGGTCTGGCTGGCCGCCCTGCCCACCGACCCGGACCTGCTGCTCGCCGGCTTCCGAGCGGGCACGCGGGGCCCCGCCGAGGTCGACGACCTCACCCGCTGGCAGCAGTACGGCCGCTTCCTGACCCGGGTCGACCCGCTGCTGCCCGCCGCCCAGCGCGCCGCCTTCCACCGGCTGCTGGCCAGGCTCGCCGGCCTCACCGCCACCGAGGCCTTCACCGCGTCCGGCAAGCGGTTCTACGCCGTACGCCTGACCAGCGGCACGATCGCCGACGAGCTGCTGTTCGAGCCGAGCACGGGACGGTTGGAAGGGCACGTCGAGCTGATCGGCGTCGCGACGGCGGGCAGCGGGCCCGCGTCGTCACCCGGAGGCGGCGAGCCGGTGCCGGTCCGGCAGGAACGGTGGAAGTACCTGTTCCGGCCCGCGGCGGGTTGGGCGAGCCCGTCCGCCACCGCAGCGCGGTAGCGCGGCGCGGGCCGGCCGGCGCCCGCGGGTCGGCGACGCGGCGCGAGGGCGCCGACACGCGGGGTTCCGCCTGGTAACGAAAGGAGCAACCACCCGCCTACGAAGTGACAGCCATCTATCACCAGTCTAGACTGCGTGGATCTCTCTACTCCGGTTGCACCCTCCAGACTGGAGCGGCCATGAACCTAGAGATCCGGCATCTCAGAGTGGTCTGCGCGATCGCGGACACGGGCAGCGTGACCAAGGCGGCCTCGCTGCTCGGGCTGGCCCAGCCCGCGGTCACCGCGCAGTTGCAGCGCATCGAGCGCGCGCTGGGCGGCCCGCTGTTCGAGCGCGGCCGTCACGGGGCCACCCCGACGGCCCTGGGTGAGCTGGTGCTCGCCCGCGCCCGGGTGGTGCTGCCCGCGATGCGCGGCCTCCAGGAGGACGCGGCACAGCTTTCCGGCACCCGCGTCCGGCCCAACCAGTGGCGCATCGGCGCGGTCAACGGCCCGATCCTGGGCGGGCTGATGTCCCGGCTGGCCGCGGACAAGGACGGCGTGGAGGTGCTGACCCACCCGTCGCACTGGGCCGATCAGCTCTGCGAGCTGGCCGTCGCCGGCAAGCTCGACTTCTGCATCGTCGGCGTGTGCGGCGACACCGTGCCGGGCACGCCGGAGGACGGGCTGATCTGGCGGGAGATCGCGATCGACGCCATCTTCGTGATGCTGCCCGAGAACCACGCGCTGGCGCACCGATGGGAGATCGACCTGTCCGAGCTGGCCGACGCGCAGTGGGCGAGCATGCCGGGCGACGGCTGCTTCGGCGACTGCTTCGCCGCGGCCTGCGCGCGGGCCGGGTTCACCCCGCGCACCATGTACGAGATGGACATCGGCAACGCCGTCGACGCGGTGCTGTCGGGGCACGCGGTCGGGCTGTGCAAGGCGACCTTCCGCCGCGTGGACGGCATCGCCACGGTGCCGCTGGCGGGCGGGCCGCTGCGGTGGCGGCACCTGCTCGGCTGGCATCCGCGCAGCGAGGCCGCCGGATACGCCGACGTCATGCTCGCCCACGCCGCGGCGGCGTACGCCGAATCGGCCGCCCGCAACCCGCACTACCTCGCATGGGGCAAGGCAAACCCGCAGTTCGGCCCCCGGGTTTCCATCGCATCGCGGTAGGACCCAAGCGATATCTACCCTTGCCTATATATACCGCATAACTTCCCCAGCATGAACCGCAGACTCCTCTTCGCTTCGGCGGCGGCCACCCTCACCCTGGGGATCACCGTCGCACTGACGTATCCGGCCGCGGCGGGACAAGGCCCCGACGCGGCAGCCGACGCCGCCACCGCGGCGGGCATCTCGCCCCAGGTCCTCCAGGCACTGGCCCGTGACCTCAAACTCGACCCCGCGGGCGTGCAGGCCCGGCTCGCCGACGAGCAGAAGGCCGGCAAGGCCGACCTGACCCTGCGCAAGTCCCTCGGCGCGACCTACGCCGGCGGCTGGCTGTCGGCCGACGCGAAGACCTTCACCGTCGGCGTGACCAGCCAGGCGCAGGCGGACAAGGTGCGCGCCGCCGGCGCGACCCCGAAGCTGGTCACCCGCAGTCTCGACCAGCTCGACGCGATCAAGGCGCGGCTCGACGCGCACGCGGCCAAGGCCCCCAAGGCCGTGCCCGGCTGGTACGTCGACGTGACCGCCAACCAGGTCGTGGTGCTCGCCAAGTCGAGTGCCGACGCGGCTGCCTTCGTCAAGCAGGCCGGGGCCGACGCCGCCGCCGTGCGCATCGAGGCGACCGCCGAGACCCCGGTGCCGTTCATCGACGTCATCGGCGGCAACGCGTACTACATCGGCAGCGGCAGCCGCTGCTCGGTCGGCTTCCCGGTCAGCGGCGGCTTCGTCACCGCCGGGCACTGCGGCACCACCGGGTCCACGACGACCCAGCCGAGCGGCACGTTCCGCGGCTCCAGCTTCCCCGGCAACGACTACGCGTGGGTGCAGGTGGCCTCCGGCAACACCCCGCGCGGCCTGGTCAACAACTACGCGGGCGGCACCGTGACGGTGTCCGGCTCGACCGAGGCCGCGGTCGGGGCGTCGGTCTGCCGGTCCGGCTCGACCACCGGCTGGCACTGCGGCACCATCCAGGCCCGCAACTCCTCGGTCACCTACCCGCAGGGCACCGTCAACGGCCTGATCCGCACCAACGTCTGCGCCGAGCCCGGCGACTCCGGCGGCTCGCTCATCGCCGGTAACCAGGCCCAGGGTGTCACCTCGGGCGGCTCCGGCAACTGCTCGTCGGGCGGCACCACCTACTTCCAGCCGGTCAACGAGATCCTGTCGGCGTACAGCCTGACGCTGATGACCGGCGGCGGCACCCCGCCGTCGTCGCCGCCGCCCGGCGGCAGCGGCTGCACCGGCTACGAGTTCTCCCGCAGCGGCTCGCTGTCCAGCGGCGGCAGCGCCTACCAGCCGGACAACAGCTACTACCAGTCCACCGCCTCCGGCACGCACCGCGGCTGCGTGGCCGGTCCGTCCGGCACGGACTTCGACCTCTACCTGCAGAAGTGGAACGGCTCGGCGTGGGCCAACGTGGCCCAGGGCGCGACCCCGTCCAACACGGAGACGCTGACCTACTCGGGCACCGCCGGCTACTACCGGTACCGGGTGCACGCGTACAGCGGCTCGGGCTCCTACGCGCTCGGCTTCACCAACCCGTGACGGCCGCCTGACCCCGCATACGCCGAAGCCCGGTTCCTGGCCAGGAACCGGGCTTCGGTCTTTCGTAGCGGGGGCCAGATTTGAACTGACGACCTCTGGGTTATGAGCCCAGCGAGCTACCGAGCTGCTCCACCCCGCGTCGGGTGCTTGCACAGACTATGTCACCGTTGTCGACCGTGTCCAATCGGTTAATCGCCGACATTCACGGACCTCGTCCTCTTGGCAGCACGGCTGCCACAGTGTTCGATGACTGGCAACAATCCTTCTAGAAAGGAGCCAGTCGATGCGATCCCTCCGCGCGGTGGCCGTCACGGCGGCGGTCGCCCTGCTCGGCGCAGCGGTCCCCTACCTGACCGGCACTGCCGCACACGCCGCCGGTCCGGTGCTGCGCGCCACGGTCACCCAGGTCAGCGTGTGGGCCACCGGATACGGCGCCGACGTGACGGTGACCAACACCGGCGACGCCCCCGCCACCGGCTGGACCGTCTCGTTCGACCTGCCCGCCGGCAGCACGGTCAGCTCGTCGTGGAGTTCGGTCCGCACCCAGAGCGGGCAGCGTTACACCTTCACCAACGTGGGCTGGAACGGCACCGTCAACCCGGGCGCGTCGCAGACGTTCGGCTTCAACGCCGCCGGGCTCGGCACCCCGGTCAACTGCACCGTGAACGGCGGCTCCTGCGCGGGCGGCCCGGCCCCGTCGGCCTCCCCGTCGCCGTCCGCTCCCCCGTCGCCGTCACCCTCGCCGTCAGGGCCGCCGCCGTCCTCCCCGCCTCCCGGCGGACCGGTCATCGACGTGGCCACCGCCGCCCAGCTGAGCAGCGCGCTGAGCACCGTGAGCCCCGGAGTCACCATCAGGCTCGCGCCGGGCACGTATCGCGGCGCGTTCGCCACCACGCGGGCGGGCACGGCCGACGCCCGGATCACGCTGACCGGGCCGCGCACCGCGGTGCTGATCAACGACGGGCCGAGCGGCGCCGGCCCGTCCTGCCCCGCGCCGACCGCGGGCTGGGACTCCGGCTACGGACTGTGGCTGTTCGACGCGCCCTACTGGAACCTCACCGGCTTCACCGTGGCCGAGTCGAAGAAGGGCATCGTGCTCGACAACTCGCACCACGTGACGATCAGCAACGTGTACGTGCACCACACCGAGGACGAGGGCGTGCACTTCCGCCGCTCCTCGGCCGACGGGATCATCCGCGACTCGATCGTCGAGTACACCGGCCTGGTGCAGCCCGGCTACGGCGAGGGCGTCTACCTCGGCTCCGCGGGGTCCAACTGGGCCTGCCACGGCAACTCCGGCGGCGTCGACCGCTCCGACCGGGTCCAGGTGCTGAACAACCGCATCGGCCCGTACGTCGCCGCGGAGCACATCGACGTCAAGGAGGGCACCTTCGACGGCGTCATCCGCGGCAACACCTTCGACGGGCGCGGCATCTCCGGGCAGAACTCGGCCGACTCCTGGGTCGACGCCAAGGGCATCGGCTACCTCATCGAGAACAACACCGGCACGTTCGCCGCGCCGGGCACGTTCGTCAACGGCTACGAGACGCACAACCCCGCGACCACGCCGTCGTTCCTGAACGGCTGCGGCAACGTGTGGCGCGCCAACAGCTCGGACCTGGGCGGGGTCGGCCAGTACGCGATCCGGGTCACCTCGACCTCGAAGTGCGCCGGCAACCTCAACGTGGTGTACGCCTCCAACACCGTCGCCAACGCCACCACCGGCCTGACCAACATCGCGGTCACGCCCTGACCTACGCGGCGGCGAGCCGGTCGTCAGGCCGCTGTCCCGGCCCGGCGGCCGGCTTCGCCGTTGCGGACCTGGCGCAGGTATCGCTTGGCCACGCACCCCGGCAGGTTCGCCGTCCAGGAGTGGTCCCGGGCCCGGTAGGCGCTCGGGCTCTCGCCGACGATCTCGGTGAACCGGCTGCTGAACGAGCCCAGCGAGGTGAAGCCGACGGCCAGGCAGACCTCGGTGACGCTCAGGTCGCCCCGGCGCAGCAGGGCCTGGGCGCGTTCGATCCGGCGGGTCATCAGGTAGCTGTGCGGGGTCTCCCCGAAGGCGGCCCGGAAGCTGCGGGCGAAGTGCCCGGGTGACATCAGGGCGGTGCGCGCCAGCGCGGCCACGTCCAGCGGCTGCGCGTAGTCACGGTCGACCCGGTCGCGGGCCTGCCGCAGCCGGATGAGGTCTTCCCTGGTCACTCTGGTCACCCTACCCACATGCAGAAGGACCCGGTTCCATCGGAACCGGGTCCTTCGTTCGTAGCGGGGACAGGATTTGAACCTGCGACCTCTGGGTTATGAGCCCAGCGAGCTACCGAGCTGCTCCACCCCGCGTCGGTCTCTAAACCATAGCCGGTTGATCGCTCGGGCCGCAAATCGACACGGGGTGAGCGCCGTCTCAGCGCTCACCCCGTGTCGTCCGTCAGCCCGTGGTGGCGGGCGTCGGCGTGGGCGCCGGTGGGGAGGGCGAGCTGGCCGGGGGCGGCGTCGTTCCGCTGGCCTGCTCGAACTCCTTCATCGCCGCCTCCAGGGCGGCCAGCGCCTTGCCGTACGCCTCGAAGTTGCCGGACTGCTGCGCGGCCCGCACGTCGTCGATGGCCTTGTTGACCTTCTCCGCGGCGGCGTTCAGGTTCGGCGTGCCGGTCGTCGGCGGCGGCTGCTCGGGCGTGGTCACCGGCGGTGTGCCGGTGGTCGTCCCGACCAGCTGTTTGATGCCGTCGGTGAGGGTGTCCGCGAAGGCCACCTTGTCGCCGTAGCTGACCAGCACCTTCTTCATCAGCGGGTACGCCTTCTCCCCGCTGGAGCGCAGGTAGATCGGCTCGACGTAGAGCATGCCGCCGCCGTAGGGCAGGGACAGCAGGTTGCCCTTGACGACGTTGTTGCCCCAGATGTTGAGCTGTGTTCGCGCCGAATCGAAGTTCTCCATCAGCTGCTGCGCCTGACCCGGGCCGGGAATCCGGCCGTCCTTGCTCAGCTCCAGCACCTGCAGTGTCGGTTTGCCGTCGACGTACGACCCGGAGATCAGCGCGGCCAGGTTCTGCCGTTCCCGCGGGGTCACCGCGGCGGTGAGCTGGAAGCGCGGCTCGGTCTGCCCGGGCAGCTGGGTCAGCAGGTAGTACGGCGGCTGCTTGGCCGAGGTGCCGGCGGTGGCCGGGTCGTTGGGCACGGCCCAGAAGTCGGGCGCGTTGAAGAAGTCGTTGGCGTTGTTCACGTGGAACCGGGTGAGCAGGTCGCGCTGCACCTTGAACATGTCCGCCGGGTAGCGGAAGTGCTGCGCCAGCTCCGCCGGGATCTTCGCCTTCTCGGTGATCAGCTTGCCGCCGAAGGCGTTGTTCCAGGCCTTGAGGATCGGGTCCTTGTCGTCGAACTCGTAGAGCGTGACGGTGCCGTCGTAGGCGTCGACGGTGGCCTTCACCGAGTTGCGGATGTAGTTGATGTCCTGCCGGGCGAGCCGGAACGTGCCGTCGCCGGTCAGCGAGTCACTGGTCGCGTCCTGCAGGTCGATGCGCTGCGCGTACGGGTAGTTCGCGCTGGTCGTGTAGCCGTCGATGATCCACACGACGCGCCCGCCGACCGCGGCCGGATACGGGTCGCCGTCCAGCGTCAGGAACGGCGCGACCTTCTGCACCCGGGTGCGCGGGTCACGCTCGTAGAGGATCTTCGAGTTGTCGTTGACCGCGTCTGCCAGCAGGAAGTTCGACTCGGCGTACTTGATCGAGTAGAGCAGCCGCCGCCAGGTCGAGCCCAGGTCGACGCCGCCGGAACCGGTGTAGGTGTAGCGGGCGTCGGTGGCCTCGCCGGTGGGCCGGTCGTACTCGGCGCTGGTGCCGCCGTCGGGCTTGCCGACGATGGCGTACTCGCCCATCCGCTCGCCGTAGTAGATGCGCGGCTGCTCGACGGGCAGCTGGTCGGTGGCCGACGAGCAGCCCTGCTCACTGCTCTGCGCCTGCCCGGTGAAGAACCCGGACACGAAGAGCGGCTGGCCGGCGCAGACCGTGGTGTTGGCGGGCGCCGCGACCAGACCGTAGCCGTGGGTGTAGACGGTGTGCTTGTTGATCCAGTTGCTCTGCGCGGTGGTCAGCTTGCTGTACTCGATCTCCCGTACGCCCACCACGTAGTCGGCGGTCTTGCCGCCGATGGTGTAGCGGTCGATGTCGAGCTTGTCGCCGAACTGGTAAAAGCTGCGCACCTGGGACAGCTGGGTGTAGGTCTCGGCGACCACGGCCGGGTCGAGCAGGCGGATGTTCGGCACGATCGTCTTGTCCTGCGCCAGCGACGCGGGCGGCTCGACCGTGTCCGAGGCGTACGGCGTGGTCGTCGCGGTGTCCAGCCCGTATGCCGCGCGCGTGGCCGCGATGGTGCGGTCGATGTACGGCGCTTCCTTGACGTTGCGGCTCGGGTCCACCTGGAACGTCTGCACGCCCCACGGGTAGATGCCGCCGATGGCGACCGCGGAGATGGCCAGCAGGCCCAGCGCGACACCCGGCCACACCAGGTTGCGCATGACCGCGTTCGAGAAGATCAGGATGGCGATGACGACGATCACCGAGATGTAGGTGAGCATCTCCTTGGCCGGCAGCAGCGCCTGGATGTCGGTGTAACCCGCGCCGGTCAGGTCGGTGCCGGAGATGGTGTCCAGCAGCAGCGCCCGGCGGTCCAGCACGTACGCGATCGCCTTGAGGCTGACGAACAGCGCGACCAGCCCGGTCAGGTGGGCCCGCGCGCCGGTGGTCATCCGGTCACCGGCGCCGGACAGCCGCACCCCGCCGTAGAGGTAGTGCACGCCGAGCGCGCCGATCAGCGCCAGCACCGTCACGGTGAAGCCGGTGTTCAGCAGGTACTGCCAGAACGGCAGTTTGAAGACGTAGAAGCCGATGTCGATGCCGAACTGCGGGTCCTTCTGGTGGAAGGGCTCCGCGTTCTCGAACAGCAGCCACTGCTGCCAGTGCCCCTGCGCGGCGAGCCCGGCGAAGAACGCGACCGCGCCCGCGGCCAGCGCGAACCAGCGCATCAGGTGCGGGCCGAGCAGGTAGCGGTAGCGCTCCAGCGCCTGCTGCTCGACCCCGGTCGGCGGCAGGAACGGGCGCAGCTTGTACGCCAGGTACAGGTTGCCGAAGAGGAACGCCCAGATGATCAGGCCGAACACCGCGAACAGCCCTATCCGGGTGCCGAGCTGACCGGCGAAGACCTGGGTCGCACCCAGTTCGTCGAACCAGAGCCACTCGGTCCACGCCTCCACCACCCAGCCCAGGACGGCGAAGAAGACAAGAAGGCCGGTCAGCACGATGAGCCAGGCTCGTCCGCGACGGCTCATGTGCGGCAGTTGACTTGATCGGGTCACCACGGTGGAAGCCTACGTTGCCGTGCAAGAGCGCGGCACTGATGGCAGGCCTTACGAAACCGTGGTGAGTCGCCTGACGTGCTGTTTCACGCGGGACCCCGGCGGACGGGGCCCCGCGTTTTCTCAGCTGATTAACAGGAAGGCGGCGTGCCACCGGCGCGCACGGTCGCCAGCGCGGCCAGCGCGTCCTGGAGCGTGCTCACCTTGGCCAGCGGCAGTCCGGGCAGCGCGTTGGCCTTGGCTTCCTCGCAGTTCGCGGCAGGGGTGAGGAAGATCTTGGCGCCGGCCGCCTTGGCGCCGTACAGCTTCTGCGGGATGCCGCCGATCGGCCCGACGTTGCCCTCGTCGTCGATGGTGCCGGTGCCCGCGATGACCTTGCCGCCGGTGAGGTCCTCCGGCTTGAGCTTGTCGATGATGCCGAGCGTGAACATCAGGCCGGCGCTCGGGCCGGCGATGTCGTCGAGCTTGATGTTCAGCGTGAACGGGTGCGGCTGGTCGGTCTTGACCTCGATGCCCACCCGCGGCGTGTCGTCGGTGGCCGACGCCGGCTTGGTGGTCACCTCCACCGTGGTGGGGGTCTTGTCGCGGGTCACCCCGAGCTTCAGGGTGCTGCCGGCGGGCTTGGCCTGGATCAGCTCCAGCAGCTTGGCGTTGGAGGTGACCGCGGTGCCGTCGACGGTGTCGATCACGTCGCCCGGCTTCAGCCGGCCGTCGGAGGCGCCGCCCGCGACCACCGTCTCCACCGCGATGCGCACGGGGTAGCCGAGTTCGCGCAGCGCCACGGTCTCCGCGCTGGACTGCGAGTTCTTGAAGTCCTCCTGACCCTGCTGGTCGATCTCCTCGCGGCTGGCGTCCGGCGGGTAGAGCAGCTCGTACGGGACGACCGCCTCCTCGTCGGACCACCAGCCCCGGATCACCGAGACCAGATCGGTGGACGACTGCACGTTGACGGTGACCAGCCGCAGCTGCCCGTCGGACTTCGTGGCGGCGGGGCCGCCGGTGACCGAGATGACGTCGTGGCAGCTCGCCGAGGCGCCCGGTGCGCCCGGCGTGCAGACCTCGCCCTGGTCGTCGACGGCCGACAGGGTGTCCACGGTCGGGCCGGCGCTCTCCACCACGTAGGGCACCTTCACCTGCCCGATGGCGAACAGCAGCAGCACGGCCAGGAGGGCGCCCAGCACCACAGTCAACCCGCGACGTCTCATGGCGGCCAGCCTATCCGGGCGGTCCGGGCACTCGCTGAACCCTGACTTGTCCCCTATCACGGGGTGGGTATGAGTCACTTGGGCTCAACTTCGCGTACGGTGGAGGGCGTGCCTGACACCCCGTTCGGGTTCGCCCTTCCTGGCGGCCAACCACCAGACCCCAACGACCCGCAGCAGATGCAGCAGTTCCTCGCGGGGCTGCAGCAGCTGATGGCGATGAGCTCCAGCGGCGGCGGCCCCGTCAACTGGGACCTCGCCCGGCAGGTCGCCACCACCTCGCTCAACAGCGAGGGTGACCCGGCCGTGTCCGCCGCCGACCGCCGCGAGGTCGACGAGGCGCTGCGCCTGGCCGACCTGTGGCTCGACCCGGCCACCTCCCTGCCCAGCGGCGTGCTCACCACCGCCGCGTGGAACCGCAACGAGTGGATCTTCAACACCCTGGACGTCTGGCGCAAGCTGGCCGATCCGGTCGCCGACCGCATGGTCAACGCCATGGGCGACCTGGTCCCGCCGGAGGCCCGCGCCCAGCTCGGCCCGATGGCCGCGATGATCAGCAGCCTGGGCGGCGCGCTGTTCGGCGGCCAGTTCGGCACCGCGCTGGCCAAGCTAGCCGTCGAGGTGCTCTCGGCCGGCGACATCGGCCTGCCGCTCGGCCCGAACGGCACCGCCGCGCTCGTGCCCGCCAACATCCGGGCGTACGGCGCGGGCCTGGAGCTGGACCCGGGCGAGCTGCGCCTGTTCGTGGCCCTGCGCGAGGCCGCCCACCAGCGGCTCTTCGGCCACGTGCCGTGGCTGCGCGGACACGTGCTGACCGCGGTGGAGGCCTACGCCAACGGCATCCGGGTGGACCGCGAGGCCATCGAGGAGGCGCTGGGCCGGGTCAACCCCGCCGACCCCGAGTCGATGGCCGAACTGCAGCTCGAAGGCATCTTCACGCCCGACGACAGCCCGCAGCAGCAGGCCGCCCTGCGCCGCCTGGAGACCGTGCTCGCCCTGGTCGAAGGCTGGGTCACGCACGTGGTCGAGCAGGCCGCGGGCAACCGCCTGCCCAATGTCGTACGCCTTTCCGAGACGTTCCGCCGCCGCCGCGCGGCAGGCGGCCCCGCGGAGCAGACCTTCGCCGCGCTCGTCGGCCTGGAGCTGCGGCCCCGCCGGCTGCGCGAGGCCGCGGCGCTGTGGGCGGCGCTGACCGAGCACCGCGGCGTGTCCGGCCGCGACGCCCTGTGGGACCACCCCGACCTGCTGCCCGACGACGAGGACTTCGCGGACCCGGTCGCGTACGCCACCGCCGCCGACACCACGGTCCTCGACCTCAGCGGCCTCGACGACCTGCCGAGCCACGACGCGGGCACCCCGAACACCGGGGACGAGCCCGACGCCGACCCCAAGCAGGACTGACCCGAGCCCGGTCGGGCACTCCGCCCACGCCGACGTGCGTCGACCGACCATCCTTACATAGACGCTGGCCTATTACATCGAGTTTGATCTACAAATACTCGATGTAATAGGCCAGCGTCTATGAATTCGCACGGTGGCCCGCATGCGCCGAGGCGAGCTGGTGGCCGGTGGGTGCGGCGGGCGCGGGAGTGCGTCTACTCGGCGCGGGCGTGTTCGGCGGCGGCGATGCCTTCGAGGTAACCGCGGGCGCGCTCGGTGCGCGGGTAGCGGCCGACCAGGGCCCAGAAGCGCGCATTGTGGCTGGGCACGATCAGGTGCACCAGCTCGTGGAGCAGCACGTAGTCGCCGACCCACGCGGGCATCTCGCGCACCCGCTCGGACAGGCGGATGGTGCGGTCGGCGGGGGTGCAGGAACCCCAGCGGCCGTGCTGGTTGCCGACCCAGCGCACGGTGGCGGGCACCGCCACGGCGCCGAACTCGGGGAGGTAACGGCAGGCGAGCTGGCGGGCGCGGGCTTCGAGCTCGGCGTCGCTGCGCAGGCTGCGCTGATCGCGGGCGGCGAGCCGGGCGAGCATCTTGCTGACCCACTCGCTCTCCTCGGCGCGGGAGAACTGGCTGGGGATGAGCACCACTACCCGCTCCCCCTCGCGGTAGGCGGACACCGTCCGCCGCCGGCGCTCACTGCGTCGGACTTCTACCACGGGCTTGCGTGCGGCGGCCATTAGCGACCGGCGCAGACCAGGGGGCACCCGGGGGCAACCAGGGGGGTGTTACTCACGGCAAGGACGCTAGCGGCCCGGTGCCAGGGTGGCGCAAGAGTCAATCTTGTGATCATCGCCAGATTTGCCGGGATAGGTGGTCTTCGCCAAGAAAATTCTTCTGACCGTGACCCGCACCACTGGTTCGCATAAGGGATAAAACTCAATGCACAGACGACTACGAGAAAATGCCTCATTTTCTGCAAGCGTGATGACTCCGGCGTGTCCCGCGTAACCTGACTACTCAGATCGATTCGGGCAGGCAGACTTCGACCGTCACAGCGCAAGCCGCCGGGACGAGTCACCGTGGATCATGAGGAGGAACCGTGGCCGAAGAGAAGTACAACGGCTACTGCGTGAAGTGCAAGGAAAAGCGTGATTTCACCGGCAAGGTGGAGATCTCCAAGACTGGCATGCGGATGGCCAAGGGGCCCTGCCCCGTCTGCGGGACGACCGTGAACCGCATTCTCGGCAAGGCCTGAGGAACAACGCGAGACAGGAGCCCGCAGACACTGCGGGCTCCTGTCGCTTTTCCGACAATCTTCCCCAAGATCTGTGGATAACCCAGGTCAGGACTGTGGAAAACCTCTTGATCACGGGGGACGGGCTGTGGATAACCGCGGCCGACCGCCCTCTGGCGCTGGCACCCTCACGGCTGTGAGCCGCTCCCCGATGTCCCGTCCGGCCCTGCTGCCGGGGCTGCGCCCGATGTGGCGCGACCGTCACACCGTCCAGCTGGGCACCGACCCCGAGCACGCGGTCGTGCTGGAACTGTCGCACCGGTCGGCGGGCCGGCTGCTCGAACTGCTCGACGGCTCCCGCACCGAGCGGGCGCTGCTGGCCGAGATGGCACGGCTCGGCATGCGGGCCGAGGACGTGCGCGAGGTGCTCGCCGCGCTGACCCAGCGAGGCCTGGTCCTGCCGGCCCACGCGCTGATGCCCGCGGCACTGCCCGCCGAGCACCGGGCCCGGCTCGCCGAGGAGGCGGCCGCGCTCGCCCTGCGCCGCGAGAGCGCGGGCAGCCCGGCCAGGGTGCTCCAGCGGCGAGGCCAGGCACGGGTGATCATCGCAGGATCGGGCCCCACGGCCCGCCTGGTCGCCACGGCCCTGCTGGACGCCGGGGTGGGCAAGGTGGGCACGGTGGCCTCGCCCGGGGCGGCGGCCATCCTGCACAGCCCGCCCGGGCAGGCGACCACGCCGCACAGCGCGCCCGCGCAGACGGCCACCCTGCCCGGCCCGCCCCACCCGGCGGCCACCGTGCACAGCTCGCCTGAGCAGGCCGGGACGGGCCCGCACGCGGGGCAGCAGGGAAGTCCACCCGCGGCGAGCGGAGGCGGGCCTCCTGCGGCCACCCTGCGGGCCACGGACGCGACGTTCCGGGTGCAGGTGGGTTACGCCGTGTCCACCCGCGGAACCCGCCGCAGGGTGCCCCACCTGGCGCTGACCGTACGCGACGGGGTCGCCGTGGTCGGGCCGCTCGTGCCCGTCTCCGGCGGGCCGTGCCTGCACTGCCTCGATCTGCACCGCACCGACCGCGACCCGTCCTGGCCCCGGCTGGTGGCCCAGCTCGCCCAGGTGGCAGCCGGGGGCGACCCGTGCCCGGCGGCGACCCGGCTCACCGCCGCCGGCTTTGCCGCGGCCGAGGTGCTGGCCTACCTCGACGGGGGTGACCCCACCACGATCGGCACGACTGTCGAGATCAACGGTGTGCTGCCCTGGCGGCGGCGCACCTGGTCACCTCACCCGTCCTGCGACTGCGCCCGGCGGCGGCGTGGCTGACATTCTCCACAGGGTCTTCACCTGCCGGAACCGGCCGAAATCCAGGGAGTCGGCAACAATGGCACGGTGACCGACATCCCGCGCCGCGCCGTCTCCCGCACCGCCAAGCTGGCATCTCTTCCCCTGGGCTTCGCCGGCCGGACCGTGCTCGGGTTCGGCAAGCGGGTCACCGGGATGGCCACCGACGTGATCTCCGCCGAGATCCAGGAGCGCACGGCCGAGCAGCTGTTCAGCGTGCTGGGTCAGCTCAAGGGCGGCGCGATGAAGCTCGGCCAGGCGCTGAGCGTGTTCGAGGCGGCCCTGCCCGACGCGCTGGCGGAGCCCTACCGCGAGGCGCTGACCAAGCTCCAGGAAGCGGCTCCGCCGCTGCCCGCGGCCACCGTGCACAAGGTGCTGGCGGAGCAGCTGGGCAGCGACTGGCGCAGCCTGTTCCGCGAGTTCGACGACGTGCCCGCGGCCGCGGCCAGCATCGGCCAGGTGCACCGCGCCGAGTGGAAGGTGCCGCGCAAGCGCACCGGCATCCCGGTCGCTGTGAAGATCCAGTATCCGGGGGCGGGCGACGCGCTGATCGCCGACCTGACCCAGCTGTCCCGACTCGCCGGGCTGTTCAAGGTGATCCAGCCCGGACTGGACGTCAAGCCGCTGGTCACCGAGCTGCGCGCGCGGGTCGTCGAGGAGCTGGACTACGAGCTGGAGGCGGCCAGCCAGCGCGCCTTCGCGGCGGCGTACGCGGGGGACGAGGAGATCCTCGTGCCGCAGGTGCTGGCCGCCGCCCCGCGGGTGCTGGTCACCGAGTGGGTGGAGGGCATCCCGCTCTCGAAGATCATCAGCTCCGGCACGGTGGCGCAGCGCGATCGGGCCGGCGCGCTCATGGCCGCGCTGCACTTCTCCGCCCCCGAGCGGGCCGGGCTCCTGCACGCCGACCCGCACCCGGGCAACTACCGGCTGCTGCCCGACGACCGGCTCGCCGTCATCGACTTCGGCGCGGTCGCCCGCCTGCCCCAGGGCCTGCCGGAGCCGGTCGGCCGGATCACCCGGCTGGCCCTGGCGGGGCGGGCTGACGAGGTGCTCAAGGGGCTGCAGGGTGAGGGGTTCGTGCGCGCGAACGCCGACATCGACGCGCAGGCGGTGCTGGACTACGTGCGGCCCATGCTGGAGCCGCTGGCCGCCGACGAGTTCCGTTTCACCCGGGCCTGGCTGCGCGAGGAGGCGGCCCGGCTGGCCAGTCCGCGCAGCCCGGCGTACGCGCTGGGCCGGCAGTTGAACCTGCCGCCGTCCTACTTGATGATCCACCGGGTGACGCTGGGCTCCATCGGCGTGCTGTGCCAGCTGGAGGCCAAGGCGCACTACCGCGCCATCCTGGAGCGCTGGCTTCCCGGCTTCGCCGAACCGGCACACTGACTCGAAATACACGGATGCCCGCCGGCGAAACCGGCGGGCATCCGTATTTCACTTATCGCTGCGACAGCTCACGTGCACGCCGACGCGCGGCGACGGTGATCTGACGGGCGGAACGGGAAGCCTCAGAGGGGATGTTCTGAGGCTCAAGCATTCGAGCCCGACTCATAGCTTCGTGGATCATATAGATGTCGCTGATGGCGTTTCTCATTGCTTCTCTCCGATGCGCTGGTAGTGACTTAGCCGGCAGGCGGCTGGATTGGGTGATGCGGAGTTGCTGCTCAGGCAGCGAGCCGGACCGACTCGCGAGCGGTGACCGCGGCGACACGCGCCTCGGTCTCGGCCACCAGGGCCGCCTCGCGAGCGAGGTCGTCCTTACGCGGACGGCCACGCGGACGCTTGCGCGCCACGACCGCACCACGCTCGAAGATCTCGCCGCCCCAGACGCCCCAGGGCTCCTCGCGCTCCAGTGCCCCGGAGAGGCACTCGACCTTGAGCGGGCACTCGCCGCACAGCGACTTGGCCAGCTCAAGCTCCGCGGGAGCGTCCGAGAACCACAGGTCCGGGTCGAACTTCCGGCAGGGCAGCTCCGCACCCAGCTCGACGCTGAAGTCGAGTACTGGGGCCAACGCCAGACTCATCTTCCGGTCACCTTCCTTTCATCTCGATCTCGTGGATCGCTTTCCATGGGGGTGGAAATAACTAAGGCCGCGGATCCCGGTGTACGGGTTCCGCGGCCTCGAGGTGAGCCGGTGGTCTGGTTTAGACCTTTGGTTTACCTCGAGGTGGGAGCCCGCTGAATCCATCGAGCTTCATGCCCGAGGACTCCTGGTTCCGGTAGGCCAGGGTGGTGCTGGTGGTGCTGTTCTTCGGCTTGGCGGCACCGATGGGGGCCACCTTGATCGGGTTCGGGTTCCAGGCCAGCTGTCGCAGGACCGGCAGCTGAGCCACCGGCAGACCGGTGACGGTCGCCAGGCCCAGTGCGCCCACTGCGCCACGCGTGGCGTGGCCGGCGGGTGCCAATTGCAGGGCGTTCGGCGAGACGGTGACCGACGGAGCGCAGGCAGCGGCGAGCGCCGGCACAACAGCGTTCGGGGTGATGAACGTGATCTCCATGGGACTCGCCTCCTCTACTTGCCCTCGTCGGTGCAGAACGTGAATCACCAGCCAGGAGCAGCACGGATGTGTGCTCTTGAAGGTGTGACCGAAGGTTATGCCTCCCGGGCGGGAGGGCGCAAACGGTTTTACGGCTCTGTTGCCAAATCTTTTTGGAGATCTTCTGAAGTCGGTTGTTCAGGCAGCAAATCCGCCACCGAAGCGCCCTTCAACAGGGCGAGAACGGCCTCGCCATACAGCTCGAGTTTGCGCGGGCCGATGCCGGCGATCTCCACCAGGCCCGCTCTGTCGGATGGCTGACGTTCGGCCAGCGCGGTCAGGGTCGCGTCGGTGAAGACGACGTACGCGGGGATCTTCGCCGCCGCGGCGACTCTGGCCCGCCAGTCGCCCAGCCGCTCGAAAAGCTCCTCGTCCAGCGAGGAGGGGCAGCCCGCGCACCGGCCGAGCTTGCGTTCCGGCCCGGCGAGCAGGGTCGCCCCGCACACCCGGCAGCTCACGATCACGGTCTTGCGCGGCACCCGCGGCGCACCCGGCGCGGGCCGCTCCGCCCGGGGGGCGGCGGTCTGCCCGCCGAACGGCGCCAACCCGGGCACGCCCTGCAGGAACCGGCACGGACGCCGGGCCCGCCCACCGGACGAGCGCGCCTCGCCGTAACTGAGCCACAGCATCCGCCGCGCCCGGGTGATGCCGACGTACAGCAGCCGCCGCTCCTCCTCCAGCGCCTCGGCGCTGCGGGCGTACGCGGTGGGCATGGTGCCCTCGACGAGCCCGACCAGGAACACCGCGTCCCACTCCAGGCCCTTCGCGGAGTGCAGGCTGGCCAGCGTCACCCCGGCCACGGTCGGGGCGTGCTGCGCGTGGGCGCGCCTGCCCAGCTCGGCGGTGAACCCGGCGAGCCCTTCCTCGGCACCCGGCGCGGGGCGGAACTCGGCGGCCAGGCGTACCAGCGCGGCCAGGGCCTCCCAGCGTTCCCGGGCGGCCCCGCCCGACGGCGGGCGCTCGGGCTGCCAGCCCAGCCCGACCAGCACCGCGCTGACCGTGCCGACCAGGTCGTCGCCGCCGTCGGCACGAGAGGCCGAGCGCAGTGCCACCATCGCCTGGCGGATCTCGGCCCGCTCGAAGAAGCGCTCCCCGCCGCGCAGCACGTACGGCACCCCGGCGTCGGCCAGCGCCTCCTCGTACGTCTCCGACTGGGCGTTGGCACGGAACAGCACCGCGATCTCCGAGGCCGGGGTGCCCGCCGCGATCAGGTCGGCGCAGCGGCGGGCCACCGCGACCGCCTCGTTGTGCTCGTCGGCGAAGACCCGCGCGTCCGGCTCCGGCCCGGCCGGGCGCTGGCCGACCAGGTCCAGCCGCAGCCGCGCCTCGCTCCCCCTGGCCTGCCGGATCACCGCGTTGGCCAGGCCCACCACCTGCGGGGTGGACCGGTAGTCGCGGACCAGCCGGACCACGGTCGCGTTGCGGTGGTTGCGCGCGAAGTCCACCAGGTAGGAGGAGGTCGCGCCGGTGAACGAGTAGATGGTCTGCGCCGCGTCGCCGACCACGGTCAGGTCCGTGCGGTTGCCCAGCCATGCCTCCAGCAGCCGCTGCTGGAGCGGGTTCACGTCCTGGTACTCGTCGACGACGAAGTGCCGGTACTGCGCGCGGACCTGCTCGGCGACGTCGGAGTGCTCCTCGATGCCCCAGCACATGGCGCGCAGCAGGTCCTCGAAGTCGATCACGCCCTGCTGGCGTTTGACCTGCTCGTACGCCGTGTAGACGGCGGCCACCTGGGCCGCGTCCAGCGGGGTCTCCCGGCCGGCCTTGGCCGCCTCGACCACGTACTCGCCGGGCTCCACCAGCGACGACTTCGACCACTCGATCTCGGCGGCGAGGTCGCGCGCGCCGGTGCGGTCGGCCCGCACCCCGGCCCGCGCCGCGGCGAGCACGATCAGCCGCGCCTTGCTCTCGACCAGCTCCGGCATCTCCCGGCCGCGCAGCAGGCGCGGCGCGAAGAAGCGCAGCTGGCGCAGGGCGGCGGCGTGGAAGGTACGGGCCTGCACACCGTGCGCGTCGAGCCCGGCGAGCCGCTCGCGCAGCTGCGCCGCCGCGCGCGCGGTGAAGGTGACCGCCAGCACGTGCTTGGGCTGGACCTGTCCGGTGACCACGCGGTGCGCGATGCGGTGGGTGATCGCCCGGGTCTTGCCGGTGCCCGCGCCGGCCAGGATGCACACCGGCCCGGGCGGGGCCGTGACCGCGGCCGCCTGCTCCTCGTCCAGGCCGCTGAGCACCTCCGCTGGTGGCTCGTCCCGGCGCCCCGCCTGAACGGCGGACCGCCGAGGACTCCCCACCAGCGGTCGGGCCGTGTCGGGGCCAGCGTCTCGGGTCACAACAGGGAATCATCCCAGGTGTCGTTGATGTTGCCACCGCTAGAGTCCCCGGGAGCCCCCGCTCCCCCGACCCGAGGATCGCCATGCTGACCATGTACTCGACCACGTGGTGTGGTTACTGCCACCGGCTGCGCAGCCAGCTCGACCGTGAGGGCATCACCTACACGGTGATCGACATCGAGCAGGACCCCAACGCGGCGGACTTCGTGATGAGCGTGAACGGCGGCAACCAGACCGTGCCGACGCTGCGCTTCGCCGACGGCAGCGCGCTGACCAACCCCAGCATCGTCCAGGTCAAGGCCCACCTTGCCGCGCTCGCGGAAACCGCCGCCGACCCGGCCTGAGGATCGTCGCGCACTTCCCGGATCGCTGTTTCGGGTCAGATCTGAGGCCTGACCTCGCCTGACGGCCGAAACAGCGATCTTTGCGTGCCCTGTGGTCAGCTGGGCCAGCGGGGGGCGTCCAGGCGGACCACCTTGACGCGCTGGCGGCCGGAGCGGACGGCGCCGACCGAGGCCAGGGCGCGGGCGAGCTGGAGCGCGGCGTCGAGGCTGTCCGCCTCCGCCACTTGGCGGCGCTGCTCGGGGGTGGCCGTCTCGTCGCGCAGCGGTTGCTCATCGAGGAACGACGCGACCACATCCTCGGGCGCGAAGGGTCGAACCTCGGTGCGAACGATCAGGTACCGCATGCGCTGCTCCGTCACTGCCTGCCGGGCGGAGGTCGACTGTGGAGTCCATGGGTGGAAATTCCACATTCGGCTGATGTCATGCTTGTGCATCTCCCCAGTGGGAATCAAGCAAGACGCGACGATCGTCGAGCAGCACCGCCCGAACGGGTGACGGAGCGTAATTTTCCGCCGGGGAGATCAGCTGATCCGGGCGCTTATCCACGCCCAGGACCGCGCCGGGTCCAACGCGGCCTCACCGAGCCAGCCGAAGACGCGCGCGTATCGCTCGACACTGTTGCGGTCGGTGAGCACCAGCTCACGGGCGAGTGTCTCCACGGCCACCGTCTCCGGGTCGTCCGGGTCGGGAAAGTGATAGATAGAAAATCCCGTATGCGGTATGAAGTGTTGGCCGACCGTCGCCGCGCGCGGCAGTACTCTGATCGTCACGTTCGGTAACTGCGCGAGCGTCGCGAGATGGGCCAGCTGCCCGCCCCGCACCTCGTCCGGCGCGCCGCGGCCCAGCAGCGCCTGCTCGTCGAGGATCGCCTCGTAGCTCGGCGCGTCCGGGGTCCGGGTCAGGATCGCCTGGCGGGCCAGCCGTGCCGCCACCTCGGTGTCCGGCTCCTGCGGCGCGGGCAGCTCGGCCACCGGCCCCACCTGCGGGTTCGACCGCTGCGCCGGCACCGGGTCGGCCGGCGACGCCACCCCGGACAGCGGGCGCGAGGAGAGGATGCGGGCCCGCGCGTACTCCGGTGTCTGCAGCAGACCGGGGATCATCGCCAGGCCGTACTCCCTGATGCGGGCGCTGCCCGCCTCCAGCTCGGCGTAACCGCGCTGCCGCTGTGTCATCACCGGATAGGCGCGCAGCCAGCCGCGGGTGTTGCCGGCGTCCCGCGCGATCGCCACCAGCTGGTCCCGGTCCCGCCCGCACACCTGGTAGAGGTCGAGCAGGTCCAGCACGTCGGCGAGGTCCGGGCGGCTGCGCCCGTTCTCCAACCGCGACAGTTTCGACTTGGCCGCCCAGCCCACCTGGTCGACGACCTGCTCACCGGTGAGACCGGCGGTCTCACGCAGGCGGCGCAGCTCCACGCCGAGGCGCTGGCGGCGGACGATCGGGCTGGATCCTCGCGGCAAGGGGACCTCCGTCGGTGACCAGCCCTCAGGCTAAGCCGCCCGCCCGCCCCCACCCCCGCACCGACACGCCCTTCACCTGGCGGATCACCCACTCGCCCCGTGTTGATCATGAAGTTGTGGCCACGACACGCCGCCGAACCCGCCCATAGGTTCATGATCAACGCAGAAAGGGGTTGACGAAAGGGTTCTTTTGAAAGGATGCTTTTGATGTGACGGAGAGATTGCCGATGCGGGACATCACCGACCCGCGGATGTTGCGGGCGATGGCGCACCCCTTGCGGTTGCGGCTGATCAATGAGCTCGGGTTGCACGGGCCGGCCACGGCCACGCAACTGGCCGAGCGGGTCGGGGAGTCGGCGGCGAACTGCTCGTGGCACCTGCGGCAGCTGGCGAAGTTCGGGTTCATCGAAGAGGCCGAGGGCGGCGTCGGCCGCAACCGGCCGTGGCGCTGGGTGCCGATGGGCAACCGGTGGGGCGGGCCGGACGAGCCGCCGGAGCTGATGCAGGCGGGCAGCGAGCTGAACGCGACGCTGCTGGCCCAGGAGCTGGCGCTGCGCAACCAGTGGGACGAGCAGCGGCAGAGCGACGACACCTCATGGCGGCACGCCGCCTTCACCGTCCAGAACGTCACCTGGCTCACCGCCGACGAGCTGAAGGCGCTGGAGGACGAACTGGTCGCGGTGCTGACCAAGCACAACCAGCGCATCACGGACCCGGCCTCCCGGCCCGAGGGCTCCCGCCCGGTCCGCATGGTCACCTGGGCCAACCCCAACCCCAGCTGACCCCCACCACCACCCCCGGAGGGACTCCTCATGCGCGCTGTGCTGCGCCGACCCGACTTCCGCCTGCTCTTCGCGGGCCTGTTCTTCAGCATGACCGCCGAGTCGATGCTGGTGCTCGCGCTGGCCATCTGGGCCAAGGACCTCACCGGCTCCGACGGCATGGCTGGTGCGGCGATCCTGTGCGTGGTCCTGCCGGTGATGTTCGCGCCGCTGCTCGGCGTCGTGGTGGACCGGTTCCGCCGCCGCCCGTTCCTGATCGCGTCCCTGGTCGGCTCGGCGGTGATGCTGACCCCGCTGCTCGCCGTGGACGGCCGCGCGGATCTGTGGATCATCTTCGCCGTCGCGGTCGGCTACGGCGTCTCCTACATCCTGGTCAGCGGCTCCCTCAACGGCCTGATCAAGGAGGTCATCCCGCCGGAGCTGCTGGCCGAGGCCAACGGCGCGCTGCAGACGGTGCGGCAGGGCCTGCGCCTGGTGGGGCCGCTGCTGGGGGCCGCGCTCTACGCCGCCACGAAGGGCTGGGGCCTGGCGGCGCTCGGCATGGCGGGTTTCCTCATCGCGGCCGGTGTCATCACCATGCTGCGGGTGCAGGAGCAGAAGCCCGAGCGCACCGAGCAGCGCTGGGTGGCCGAGGTCGGCGCGGGCGTACGCCATCTGACCGGCAGCGTGCCGCTGCGCCGCGCCCTGATCGGCAATGTGATCTCGATCCTCGTCTTCGGCTTCAGCGAGACCGTCTTCTTCGCCTTCGTCGACCAGGGCCTGCACCGGCCGCCGGCGTTCATCGGCGTGCTGATCAGCGTCCAGGGCGTCGGCGGCCTGCTCGGCGGCCTGACCTCGGCCTGGCTGATCCGCCGCGTCGGCGAGCTGTCCGCCAACGCCATCGGCATCGCGCTGTTCCTGCCGCTGCTGCTCACCAGCCTGACCCCGAACCTCTGGCTGGCCTTCGCCACCTGCCTGATCTCCGGGTTCGGCCTGCCCTACCTGCTGGTCGGCCTGATGACGCTGATGCAGCGCGCCACCCCCGCCGCCCTCATGGGCCGGGTCTCGGCGGCGATGGACGCGCTGATCAGCGCACCGCAGACGCTCGCGATCGGCTTCGGCGCGGTGCTCATCGAGCTGGTCGACTTCCGGCTGCTGCTGGTCGCCATGAGTGTCGTGATGGCGGTGTCGGCGCTCTACCTGTGGGTCGCGCGCGGGCTGACGCCGCCGTCAGCCCTCCCGGAGCCAGCGCAGCACGAGCTGGTGGGCGATGGAGGACCGGTTCGGGAGCGTGAAGGAGTCGTCTGACCCGTCCAGCACCCGGGCGATCCGCTCGCGCGTGAACCACTGCGCGTCGAGCAGCTCGTCCGGGTCGGTGCGCAGCGGCGCGGCCGCCGGGTCGGCCACTGCGAGGAAACCCAGCATCAGCGAGCGGGGGTACGGGAAGGCCTGGCTGCCGTGGTAACGGATGTCGGACACCCGCACCCCCGCCTCCTCGTACACCTCGCGGGCGACCGCGTCCTCGGCGGTCTCCCCCGCCTCGACGAAGCCGGCCAGCACCGAGTAGCGGCGCTTGGCGGCGCCCGCCCACACCACGTTCGCCCCGAGCAGGATGCGGCCCTGCGGACCGGCCGCCCCGTCGTGCACCGCCATGATCACGGCCGGGTCGGTGCGCGGGAAGTGCAGCTCCCCGTCGGCGTCCCGGCGCACCCAGCCGCCCTGCTCCACGGTGGTCGGCTTACCGCTGCGCGGGGCGTAGAGGTGGTCGCGGTGCCAGCGCACCAGGGCCAGCGCCTGGGTCAGCAGCGCCGTCTCGCGCGGCGGCAGGTCCGCGCCGACCTCCCACAGGTGCTTCGGCTCGGCGCCGGGCACCTCGGGCAGCTCGCGGTTCACCGCGAAGTAGGCCGTGCCGCCCGCGTCGACGCCGAGGAACAGCGGCTCGCCGGCCGGGCCGGCGGCGCCGACCTGGTCCGATCCGAACAGCACCAGCCGGTCGTCGCGGATCAGCGCGCGCCCGTCGTCTCCGATCACGACCACCCGGCCGCGGGACCACGCGTCGGCCAGCCACTGCGGGTCGGCGCGCCGGAACGCGGCCCGGTCGAGATCCGACCGGGCCGCAGGCGTCTCACTCATCTGTGCAACTCGCTCGTTTTCGCTCCGCGAAGCCCGCTCACGGCTTCGACTCGACCGTCACCGGCACGATCGCCGAGACCGCGGCCTGGATCTTCTCGGCATCGCCGAGGATCACCGGGGCCGCCACCGCGGGCGCGAGGTACGTCGCCGCGACCCGGTGCACGTCCTCCAGGGTGGCCGCGGCGAGCCGGGCCGAGTGCTCGGCCAGGAAGTCCAGCCGCAGCCCGAACCCGGCGTAGGTGCTGGCCAGCCCGGCCAGCCCGGACTGCGTCGACATGCCCAGCTGCAGCGTGCCCAGCGCGTACTGCCGCGCCTGCTCCAGCTCGTCCTCGCGGACCGGCAGCGCCGCGATGCGGCCCAGCTCGTACAGCGTCTCGACCAGGGCCGGCGCGGTGACCTCGGTGGCCACCTCGGCGGAGACGGTCAGCGTGGAACCGGCCACCGAGTGCTCGATCACCGAGTGCGGGCCGTAGGTGTAACCCTTGTCCTCGCGGATGTTCTCCACCCAGCGGGAGGAGAAGTAGCCACCGAAGATCATGTTCGCGAGCTGGAGCGCGGCGTGGTCGGGGTGCGTGCGGCCCACCGCCGGCAGCGCGAAGCGCAGCGACGACTGCACCGCGCCCGGCCGGTCCACCAGCAGCAGCGGGCCGGGCACCAGCAGCGGGATGGGCGGCAGGTCGGCCGTCTCGCCGCTGCCGTTCCAGCCGCCGAGCCGCTTGGCCGCGGTCTGCACCGCCTGCTCCGGGTCGAGGTCGCCGACGATGACCAGGGTCGCCCCGGCCGGGTGCAGCCGCCGGGCGTGCAGGGCGCGCAGCGCCTCCGGGCTCACCGCGCGCACCTCCTCCACCGACGGGGTCTGCACCGCGTACGGGTGTCCCGGGTAGATGCGCTTGAGCAGCGCGACGCGGGCCAGGTGGGCGGGCTGGCTCTGGGCGACCTGGATCCGGTCGGCCAGCCGCTCCACCTCGGTGACGACCTCGCCCTCCGGGTACACGGCGTCGTCGAGCACCTCGGCCAGCAGCTCCAGCAGCCGGTCCAGCCCGGACACCAGCGAATTGCCGCTGACCTGCAGGCGGTCCGGGTCGATGCCCGCGCCCAGGCCGCCACCGACGGTCTGCAACTCGGCCGCGATCTGGACGGTGCTGCGCTTGCTCGTGCCGGAGAACAGGGTCTGCGCCAGCACCGCCGCCTCGGCCAGCTCGGCCTTGGCGAACGGGACACGCAGCCGCACCTCGGCCAGCGGCACGCTCGGCCGGCGGATGGCCAGCACGGTCAGCCCGTTGGGCAGCGTCTGCTCGACCTCCACCGGCAGCACCAGCGGCCGGTTCTCATCCAGCTCGGGAAGGGTGGTCACGCTCATGCCTGCTCCTCGCATCGCTCGACGGCACGAGCTCCGCTGAGCCCACCGATACGCTCGCTCACTGGTTGCCTCCGGGCACGACCTCGATGGACGCCCGGCGGTTCGGGCGCAGGGCGGCCGCAGCGGCGCGGACCTGCTCCTCGGTCACCTCCGCGATCGAGTGCGGCAGGTCGTTGAGCAGCCCCGGGTTGCCCCGCTGCAGCTCCAGCACGGCCATCCGCAGCGCGCGGCCCAGCACCGCGTCGGTTTCGCGCAGCAGGTGGGTGGCCATCCGGGCCTGGGTGCGGGCCAGCTCGCCCGCGGTCAGCCCGTCGGTGGCCAGCCGGTCCAGCTCCTCGTCGATGGTGACCAGCACCTTGTCCACGCTGCCGCCGGGCGGCAGGTGCGACTGGAGCAGCAGCGCCGTGGGGTCGCGCACCTCGAACGGCTCACCCATGAAGCCCAGGTAGCCGCCGACGCTGGTGACGCTGCGGTCCTTCAGGACCAGGCGCTCGACCAGCCGCGACGCGTCGCCGTCGGTGAGCACCTCGGCCAGCACCACGTACGGCAGGTAGCCGGCGAAGTCGGTGATCGGGTCCGGGACCCGCCACGCCGAGGCGACCGCGGGCAGCGGGGCGAGCTTGTCCACGTAGGACTCGCGCCGCTCGGCGGTCAGGTCGGGCTCGGCGAAGTCGGCCCGCGACGGTGCCGGGCGGGCCGGCACGTCGCTGAAGTGGCGCTCGATCAGCATCCGGGCGTGCGCGGACGAGAAGTCGCCGGAGACGCTGAGCGTCGCGTTGCCGCAGGCGTAGTACTTGTCGAAGAACTCGGCGGCGTCGGGGACGGTGGCCGCCTCCAGGTCGCTGAAGGAGCCGTAGCCGTCGTGCGCGTTCGGGAACGTGTCGAACATGACCGGCGGGAGCTTGAGCCACGGGAAACCGCCGTACGGGCGGTTCAGCACGTTGACCCGGATCTCCTCCTTGACCACGTCGATCTGGTTCTTGAGGTTCTCCTCGGTCAGCCGCGGCCCGCGCATGCGGTCGGCCTCCAGGAAGAGCATGCGCTCCAGCGCGTTGCTCGGCACCGTCTCGAAGTAGTCGGTGTAGTCCAGATGGGTGGAGCCGTTGAAGGTGCCGCCCGCCCCCTGCACATGCCGGAAGTGGGCCAGCTTCTCCAGGTTGGCCGAGCCCTGGAACATCAGGTGTTCGAAGAGGTGGGCGAAGCCGGTGCGGCCCTGCGGCTCGGACCGGATTCCCACGTCGTAGACGACCGCGACACCGATCACCGGTGCGCTGCGGTCCGGGCTGAGCACGACGCGCAAACCGTTGGGGAGCGTGAACCGCTCGACCTCGTACGCCGTGCGCGGGATCTGGATGCTGGTCTCGGTGGACACAAAGCCGACCCTAGCAAGCTGCCGGAGGAGGCGTCGGCAGCAGCGGCTGTGAAATGTTCGCCCACAGCCGCCGCCGCGGACGGTCTAGGACTCCACGCACTCCGCGATCGGCGCACGGTCGTGCCCCGCGTCGCCCAGCGCGACGGCGAGCGCGCGGGCCTGTGTCCTGATCTCGGGCGCGGCGGTGGTCTCCCAGAGCACGCCGCGCCGGGTCGGGCCGAGCGTCCACAGCGCCGGGTGCGCCGAGCCGTCACGGCGCAGCAGCGCGCCGTGCGGGTCGGTGTCCAGCCCCAGGCGGTACGGGCCCGGCCGGGCCATGCCCTCCGCGACCAGCGCCCGGACCAGCGGGTCCGACTCGACGATGCGTCCCGGCCCGGTGCAGTTGACCACCGCGGCGAACGTCGGCGCGGTGATGGCGCCGCCGTGCCGCTCGCGCAGCACCACGCGCACCCCCTCGTCGGCGGCCTCGATGCCGCACAGCTCGGCCGCGCGCACCCGCAGCGAGCCGCTGTCACGCAGCGCGGTGATGCTGTCCGCGACGTCGGGAGCCATCCGGTGCCGGTGCACCTCCCAGTAGCGCGCCAGGTGCCGCAGGAAGCGGTGCTGGCCGGGCTCGGGCAGGCTCTGCCACAGCGCGTCCCAGTGCGGCCGCAGTGCGTCGAACACGGCCCGCCAGTCCCCGGTCTCGGCGGCCAGCCGCCGCAGCGAGCGCAGCAGCCCGGCGGCCGACCGGGCGGCCAGCAGCTCGGGCAGCGCGACCTGGACCTGTGCGGCCGCCTGCGCGGGTGACACCGGCGCGGACACCCCGCCCGGCGTGTCGGCGGCCGCCGACGCGAGCGCGGAGACTGCGGCGGATGCCGTGGCTCCCGAAGCGAGCTGCGTGACCTGGCTCGCGGCGGCCGGGCCGGGGCCGGCAGGCCGCCGGTGCGGCTGCGGCAGCAGCCCGTGCCGGGACACCGCGGTGAGGTCGTGCCGGCCGGCGTTCGCCAGGGTCAGTGCCACGTCGACGGCGGTCAGCCCGGTACCGATGAGCAGGATCGGGCCCTCGGGCAGGTCGTCCAGCGCGCCGGGCCGCCACGGGTCGGCCACGTACGCCCCCGAGCGGGCCGCGGCGGCGTCGAGCCGGGCCGGGGCGGACGGGGCGGGGTGGCCCAGCGCGAGCACCACCCGGTCGGCGGGGATCACCACGTCGTCGGTGAGCAGCACGGTGAGCGGGCCGCCGTGGCCGGACGGTTCGAAGATGCGCGCCACCCGGCCGCGCTGCACGGTGAGCCGCCCCTGCGCGGTCTCGTCGGCCGCCCGCAGCGTCTCGGTCAGGTAGTCGCCGTACCAGCTGCGCGGCACGAAGTCGGCGGGGCCGGTGCGCGGGTCGCGCAGCCGGCACCAGCGCAGGAAGTCGTCGGGCCGGTCGGGGTCGGCGCTCATCGCGGCGGCAGGCGAGTTCAGCAGGTGCCACGGGGCGGCGGTGCTGTAGGCCAGCCCGCGGCCGGGGCGGGCGCCGGGATCGACGAGCACCACGTGCCAGCCGTTGCGCAGCAGCTCACGGGTGGCGAGCACGCCACTGCAGCCGCCGCCGACCACCACCGCGATGCCCATGGCCGTACCTCCTCCGTGTCGCTGATCAAGTTAGCGCCGCCCGCCCGCGGAACGCGGGGAGGCCACCGGAAAACCCATATAACCTACCGGCACGATAGGAGATACAGCTTACATGCACCAGCGGCGGACGCCCGCAGGACGCGAGCGGCCGTCATCGGCAACGATCCGTTAACCCCTCCCGCGACCGATACGGCCGCGGTCCCGCCAGGTGGACGGGATCAGGCTGCCTGCTGCCGCACCCGGGCCGACCGGACCGCCCACCCCGTCAGACCCACCAGGAACAGCAGCAACGGCAGCACCACCAGCCAGCGCCGCCAGTCCCGGCTGTCCGCGAGCGCGACCGGCCGGGGCGACCCGCTCGGCGACGCGGCCGGGCTCGACGCCACCGGACTCGGCGACACGCTCGGCGCGGCCTCCTGCGGCAGGTTCGCGGCCAGCGCCGCGGACAGGTTGAGCATGCCCGCGCCGAACCGGCTGTCCGCGCCGGGCGCGCCCGCGTCCGTGGCGGTCATCCGCAGCCGCTGCAGCACCTGGGCCAGCGTGGCCTGCGGATATGCCGACCAGACCACCGCTGCCGCGCCCGCCAGCACCGCCGCCGCGCTGGACCCGCCGTCCATCCGGTAGCCGCCGCCCACTCCGGTCGTGATCAGGTCGACGCCGGGCACCGCGATGCCGGTGGTGCGCCCGCTCAGCGGCGCGACGGGCACCTGGCCCGAGCGGTCCGCCGGGATCGCGTTGAGCACCCCGGAGTACGAGGCCGGCCAGGGCGTGAACGGGCGGCCGGCGCGGTCCGCGTCGGCGGCGACGATCAGCACGCCACGGGCCACGGCCGCCTCGACCGACGCCTGCAACCGGCTGCTGGGCACGACACCGCGGCCGATGCAGACGACCTTCGCGCCGCCGAACACGGCCCGGTCGATCGCGGTGGCCAGCGCGTCCGGGTCGCCGGTCGCGCCGGGTGCGGGCGCGAACGCGATCGGCAGGATCTGCGCCCCGGGCGCCACCCCGAGCACGCCCGCCGTGCGGGGATCGCCTGCCGCGGCGCTCTGGCTCGGCGCGGGCCAGCCGGCCGACGCGGACGGCGTCACGGCCGGTCGCACCACCCCGGCGGACACCGCCGGAACATGGCCGTGACCTGCGATGAGTCCAGCGAGGCCGGTGCCGCGACCGTCCACATCGGTGTTCGAGGCGGCGTCCGGCCCGCCGAGCACCTGGCCGGCCAGATCCGGGTGGGAACGATCCACACCCGAGTCCAGCACCGCGACGAGCACGCCGGCGCCGGTCGCGCGCTGATGGACCGCCGCCAGGTCGAGACCGGTGAGCTGCCACTGCATACCGCGCACCACGTCCGGCTCGGCCGCGGCCGCGGGCGCGCCCAGCAGCAGCACGGCAACCGAGACAGCAGCCGTGACCAGGGACTTTGGACCAGACATCGGGCGCACTCCGGCGGGTATCGAGGCGTTCACAACATTCATCGTCAACCGGCCATAGGGGCGGCCGGCGGATGCACCTCCACGACGATACCGGCCTGTGCCGCGTGCCACGGCGCGAGCACCACGGCACCGGCGACCCCGACACCGATCAGCGCAAGGAGCATCACCAGGAGCAGTTCCCGGATTGACGACTCCACGGCGCACCTCCCACGGATGCGTGTGTCCGCTCACACAATGCCCGTTGCGTGCGACATCACGCAGTCGGTTTCCGGACTGGTCTCTGCGGCGGTTCGGCTGAGACGCCGCCATCAACGGATGACCCGGCGAGCCGGCGCCCGTCCGCCTAGTCGGCGTCCTGGGCGGGCAGCGAGGTCAGCAGCGCCGTCAGCCCGGCCTCGTCGAGCAGGTCGGCGGGCCGCACGGTCAGGTTGTCGCGCACGTAGTGGAACGCGGCGCTGACCTTGGCCACCGGCACACCTGCCAAAGCCGCCCAGGCCAGGCGGTATGCCGCCAGCTGCACCGCGGCCGCGGTGGCCGTCGCGCCGGCGGGCACCCGGCCGGTCTTCCAGTCGACCACCTCGTAGCCGCCCGCGTCGTCGCGGAACACCGCGTCCATGCGTCCACGCACGACGGTCCCGCCCAGCTCCACCACGAACGGCGTCTCCACCTCGACCGGCACCCGGTCGGCCCAGACACTCTGCTCGAACCGGTCCTTCAGCTCACCCAGCGCCTCATCGGGCGCGGCGTCCTCGTCGGCGGCACCGGGCAGGTCGTCCAGGTCGAGCAGCTGGTCGGCGCCGTAGCGCTGCTCCAGCCAGTGGTGGAAGGCGGTGCCCCGGCGGGCGTACGGGTCCGGGGCGGCAGGCAGCGGCCGCCGCAGTCGCCGAGCCAGTGCGGCCGGATCCTTGCGCAGCGCCACCAGCTGCGACACCGACAGGTGCGCGGGCAGCAGCACGTCGGCCCGGTTCGCTCGGCGGGCCTGCTCGTCGCGCTCGATGAGCAGCAGGTCGGACTCCTGCCGCCAGCGCCGGGTCACCTCGTCGTGCTCGACCGGCACGGTGCCGCCGTCCGGGTCGTCGAGCATGGCCCGGACCAGGTCGGCCGCCGACTCGACGGTGCGCCGCCGCGCGCCCAGCGGATCGCTGGGCCAGGTCGTCACGACCTCGCCGCTGGTCGGGTTGACCGCGTCCGGCTCGGGCTCGGGAATCCACACGTCGACGTGCCCCTCGCCCGAGCGGCACACCTCGACGATCTCCGCCAGCAGCGCGGACGGGCCGCGCGGCTTGCGCACCTTGTCGCCCCACCAGTAGCCGGAGGCGAACAGCCAGGTGCGCGGGCGGGTGACCGCGACGTACGCCAGCCGGCGCTCCTCGCGCGCGTCGTGCTCCTTCCACTGCTGCTCGAAGTCGGCGACGGCGCGGCCCAGCTCCTTCTGGTCGGCGGCGCTCTTCACGGCCAGCGCGGGCAGGCCGTCGCGGTCGCCGCGCAACGGGAACGGCAGCACGCCCAGGCCCTTGAGGAAGTGGTCGGTGCCCTTGCTCGGACCGGGCCAGACGTCCTTGGTCAGCCCCGCCACGGCGACCACGTCCCACTCCAGGCCCTTGGCCGCGTGCGCGGTCAGGATCTGCACCGCGCCCTCGGCCACGTCGATCTCGCCCGGCGACAGCCCGCGCTCCTCGTCCTCGGCCGCGGACAGGTAGGACAGGAACGCGCCCAGCGGCGCTCCGTCGGTCTCGATCGCGAACCGGGCCGCGACCTCGCCGAGCGTGTCCAGGTGCGCGCGGGCCAGCCCCGCGTCACCCGCCCGCACCGCGACCTCGACGTCCAGGCCCGCCGTGCGCTCGATGTCGGCGATCAGGTCGCTCACCGGCTGGTCCAGCCGGGCGCGCAGCCCGGCCAGCTCCTTCGCGTACGCCGACAGCCGGGTGAACGCCGCGGGCGAGTACTGATCCGGCTCACCGAGGTCCTCCAGCGCCTCGGCCAGCACCGCGTCGTCGAGCCGGTCCGTGACGATCTCCTCGCCCCCGGCCGGACGGCGCTCGTGCGCCAGTGCCCGCGACCGCCGGTGCAGCGCCACCAGGTCACGGGGCCCGATCCGCCAGCGCGCGCCGGTGAGCAGCCGCAGCAGGCTGGCCCCGTCCGTCGGGTCGTTGAGCACCCGCAGCGTGCACACCACGTCGCGCACCTCGGGCGTGTCCAGCAGGCCGCCCAGGCCGACCACCTCGACCGGCAGGCCGCGAGCCCGCAGTGCCGCCTCGATCGGCGCGATCTGCGAGCGCACCCGCACCAGCACCGCCGAGGTGGGCCGCCGGTCGACGGGGATGTGCGCCGGGTTCTGGTCGTCGGCCGTGCCCGCCTCACTGCGCCACGCGGTGACGACCTGGTCGGCGATCCACTCTGCCTCGTCCAGGTACGACTCCAGCAGGGCGCACTGCACGATGCCCGGCTCGGCACTGCCGGAGGTCAGCGAGACCACTCGGGCGCCCCGGTCGCGCAGCGGCGCGGAGATCGCGTTGGCCACCGACAGGATCTCTGACCGGTTCCGGAAACTGCGTCCGAGCTGCGCCTGCGCGGCGGGTTCACCGTCGCGGTCGGGGAACTCGCCCGGGAAGCGGTCCAGGGTGCCCGCGCTGGCCCCGCGCCAGCCGTAGATGGACTGGCACGGGTCGCCGACCGCGGTCACCGGATGCCCCTGACCGGACACCCCGCCCTCGACCACGGCCACGTCCCCCGCGAACAGTGCCCGCAGCAGCGTCACCTGGGCGTGGCTGGTGTCCTGGTACTCGTCGAGCAGCACCACCCGGAACCGCTCGCGTTCGGCCGCGCCGACCTCGGGATGGTCGCGGGCGACCCGCGCCGCGCGCGACATCTGGTCGCCGAAGTCCATCGCCTCCAGCAGCTGCTTGCGTTCGGCGTACTTGCGCACCAGCGGCAGCAGCTGCAACCGGGCACGCTGGCGGGCCAGCAGGTCGCGCACGTCGGCCATCACCCGGCCCGGCTTCGCGTCGACGCTCGCGTGGAAGCGGCCCGTCCAGGTGGCCAGGCTGTCCGGGGTGACCAGGTGCTCGGCCAGCTCCCCGGCGAGCGCCAGCACCGCCGACACCACCGTGCTCGGAGCGGCCTCCACCGCCGACATGTCCCCGGTGTACGAGCGCACCACCTCGTCGGCCAGCTGCCAGCAGGACGCCTCGGTGAGCAGCCGGGTGCTCGGCTCGTACCCGGCGCGCAGGCCGTGCTCGGTGACGATGCGCGCGGCGAAGGAGTGGTACGTGGCGATCGTCGGCTCACCGTCGAGCCCCTCGGTGAACCGGGTGCCGACGTGCCGGCGCAGCTGCCCCAGCCGCACCCGCACCCGGTGCGCCAGCTCACCCGCGGCCTTGCGGGTGAAGGTCAACCCCAGCACGTGCTCCGGGCGTACGTGCTGGTTGGCGACCAGCCACAGCACCCGGGCCGCCATGGTCTCCGTCTTGCCCGAACCCGCGCCCGCGACGACCAGCAGCGGCGCGACCGGGGCGCTGATCACCGCGGCCTGCTCGGCGGTCGGCGGCTTGAGCCCCAGCTGCGACGCCAGCTCCTCCGGCGTCCACCGCGGCCCCTCCTCGACGACAGCCTTCTTGACAAGCTCTGTCACGCTCGCACCTCGCTACGCTCGGCGCTCCCGTGAACTTTCCCGGCGCTTCCGGTTCGCTCGCTGCGCTCGCTCACGGCTCCACCACCTGGCGGCCCTTGCCGGAGACGGGGCAGCTGCTCTTCACCGGGCAGACCCGGCACTTGTCGTTGACCTTCGCGACGAAGGTGGAGGCGGCCATGGTGGCCGCGGTGCGGTGCACCATCGCGTGCGCCCACTGCGGGTCGGCGGTCTCGCCGATCGCGTCCTGCACCTGCTCCTTGGCGTCCCGGTGGGTGGTGCCCAGCTGCACCAGCGCCGCTCCGCCGGACTCGTCGCCCTCGGGGAACCCGCCCGCCTCGACCGCCACCTGATACGCCCCCAGCTGCGGGTGCTCGGGCAGCTCCTCGCGGGTGGCGGTGGTGGTCTTGCCCGTCTTCAGGTCGATGACCACGAGCCGGCCCTGGTCGTCGACCTCCAACCGGTCCACCCGGCCGACCAGGTCGATCGGCGGCTCGGCTGCCAGCCGCACGGTGAACTCGCGCTCGATCGCGACCAGCCGCCGGGGGTTCTCGGCCAGCCAGCGGGTCAGCTTGCCCAGCATCTCCGCCGAGCGGTCCTTCTCCCGCCCGGCCAGCCAGGCCGCGGCCAGCTCGATCGCGTCGAACCGGGCTGCGACGTAGTCCACCAGCACCGCCGGGTCGCTCATCGCCTCGTCGGCCAGCATCGCCGCGGCGTGCACCAGGTTGCCCACACCCTGCGCGGCCGTCGAGGCCGCCGCGCCGCCGTGCCGCTCCAGCAGCCACCGCAGCCCGCAGCGCAGCGCGCTCTCCATGGTGGACGGAGTGACCCGCACCGGCTCGTCCGGGCCGTGCAGCGGGCCGTCGTCGGACAGCTCCGGCAGCCCCCACCAGCTGTCCGGATGCGCGCCGGGCACCCCGGCGGCGGCCAGCCGGGCCAGCTCGCGGGCGGCGGCGTGCCGCCGGACCGGGTCCGGGCCGGTGACCGCCGAACGCAGCTCGGCGACGAGCGCCGACAGCGTCAGCGCCCGCGGCGGCCGGGCCAGCTCCAGCTCGGCGACCTCGTCCTCGTCCACCTTGACCGGCGGGGCGAGCTCGAACAGGAAGCGGCTGGGCCGGTCCTCGCCGTCCGCGCCGCCGACCGCGCCGGAGTCCACCGCGGTGACCACCAGCCGCCGCCGGGCCCGGGTCGCCGCCACGTAGAACAGCCGCCGCTCCTCGGTGAGCAGGGCGGCGGTCTGCGCGACGCGCTGCGCCTTCGCACCGGGCTGGGCGCGCTGGGAGACCTCGTCGACGAGCTGCTCGGAGCCGAGCAGGCTGCCGCGCAGCCGCAGGTCGGGCCAGACGCCCTCCTGGACTCCGGCCACCACCACCACGTCCCACTCCAGGCCCTTGGCCGCGTGTGCGGTGAGCAGCCGCACCGCCTCGCCCCGGTCGCCGCTGGCGGCCAGCGAGTCGGCGGGCAGCTGCTGGTCGGCGACGTGTTCGAGGAACGTGTCGATGCGCGCGCCCGGCAGGCGGTCGGTGAACCGCGCCGCGGCGTCGAACAGCACCATGATCGCGTCCAGGTCCCGGTCCGCGGTCTCCGCACGGCGCTGCTGGTCCAGGCCCATCGCGGGCGCGGTGGCGACCGCGGCCCAGCGCTCGGCCAGGCCGCTGGCCCGCCAGACCGACCACAGCACCTCCTCCGCGGTGGCCCGCGGACGGCCCGCCGTCTCCCGCGCGGTGGCCAGCAGCATGGCGATCCGGGTCGCGGGAGCGGCCCAGCGCCGGTCCAGCGCGGCCAGCTCCGCCGGGTCGCGCAGCGCCTCGACCAGCAGCTCTCCCGAAGCGCGGGTGTCGCCACCGGAGATCGCGAGTGCGCGCAGGCCCTGCCGCAACCGCCGCTCCGCCATCGGGTCGGCCCCGCCCAGCGGCGAGTGCAGCAGGGCGACCGCCGCGTCCTCGGTCAGCAGCTCCGGCTTCAACGCACAGCGCAGCAGGATCAGCAGCGGCTTCACCGCAGGTTGCTGGTGCAGCGGCAGGTCCTCGGCCAGCACCTTGGTCGGCACGCCCGCCTGCCGCAACGCGCGCTCGTAGGCGGGCAGCTGCGAGTTCGTGGAACGCATGATGACGGCCATGCGCGAGAACGGCACCCCGTCGACCAGGTGCGCGCGCCGCAGCCGGTGCGCCACGAACGCGGCTTCGCTGACCCGGCTGCGCAGCGCCACCACCTCGACCCCGACATCGGGATCGTCCGGCGGCGCGCTTCGCCCGCCCGCTCCGGCATCGCCCGCAGGAGTCGACGACTGCGCGGACCCGCTGGTGACGGCCGTCGGCAGCGCCGCGCCGTCCGTAGCGGCCGCGGGCCGCGTGCCGTCCGCGAATGACGCGGTCTGCTCCTGACGCGGTGCGGGCACGACGGGCAGGTGGCCGGGCAGGCGGCGGGCGATACGCGCGGTCGCGGTGCGCACCGCTGGTGCGGCCCGGTGCGTGGTGGCCAGCACCACCTGCTCCGTGCCCGGGAACAGCTCGCTGAAGGTCCGCACGATCTGCGGGTCGGCACCGCGGAAGGCGTAGGTCGACGAGTCGGGGTCGGCGAACGCCGTCAGCGGCAGACCGCCCGCGATCAGCTGCAGCAGTTCCACCTGAGCCGGGTCGGTGTCGGCCAGCTCGTCGACGTACACCGCGGACAGCCGGGAGCGCTCCGCGGCCAGCAGCTCGGGGTCGCGGCGCAGCATGGCGGTGGCGGCCCGGACCAGCTCGGCATGGTCGTAGCCGGCCGAGCCGCGGGTGGATGCGTCGCGCAGCGCCATCGTCTGCTCGTACTCGTGCAGGAAGCGGGCCGCGGCCTGCCAGTCGTCGCGCCGCTGCCAGAGCGGGTCGGCGGGGCCGATGCCCCGCTCGGCGGCCCGCAGCAGCAGGTCACGCAGCTGCTCGGCGAACGCGCGGGTGCCCAGCGCGGGCAGCAGCCGGTCCGGCCAGCCGGCGTCCTCGCCGGGCAGCAGCTCACGGATGACGAGGTCCTGCTCGGGACCGGAGAGCAGGCGCGGGGACGGGTCGCCCAGCAGCGCCGCGGAGCGGCGCAGGAGTCCGAAGGCGTACGCCGGAAAGGTCCTGACCAGCGGTTCATGCCCGACACCGCGGGCGATGCGGGCCTCGATGCGCCGCCGCAGCGACTGCGATCCACGCCGGCCGAACGTCAGCACCAGGATGCGCTGCGGGTCCACACCGTCGGCGACCCGCCGCGCGACGGCCTCGACCAGGGTCGTCGTCTTGCCCGTGCCCGGTCCGCCGCGCACCAGCAGGGGGCCGGACTCGTGCGCGATCACCCGCTGCTGGGCGGCGTCGGCACGCAACGACGGCCGGTCGGGGCCGCTGCCCCGGACCAGCCGCCAGTCCCGCTGAACGCCGCTGCTCACGCCGAACATTCCAGCACGCCCGGGCGACACCGCGGCAGCAGCCGAGCCGGTTTGTGATGGCATCGGGCGGGATCCGAGCCGCTAGCGCTCGGATCCCGCCCGGTGCGGGTACCGGATTTCCGGTCGGGCGCCCGGTGTCTGTGCACTCGAACGCCCGCCCGTGCCTCATCCGGTCTGGCAGTGATGCGTCGTCACCAGGGGGACGGCGCCGGGGGCACGACGACCGGCGGGCGGTCGTCGCAGGTGATGGTGTTCGGCAGCTCCCAGGAGGCCATCCAGGGGCCGGTGGTGCCGCCGCCGTCGTTGCCGCCCAGGTCGGTCACCACGAACTCGGAACCGGCCGGGGTGAAGTGGAACGAGCCGCAGTTGTTGATGCCGACCGCGCCGACGTTGCGGGCGTCCACGTTCTCGAACGACGCGCCGCCCTCGACCCGGCCGCTGAGCACCGAGGTGCCCGTACCGTCGATCCGCAGGTTCTTGAACTTGACCCCGCGGATCTGGACCAGGTCCTTCACGCCCCACTCGCTGACCATCATGATCGCGTTGTAGGTGCTGTCGAGGTAGTGGTCCCCGGTCACCTGGATGTCCGCGTCGATGGTCTTGTCCAGCGCGTAGATCCAGATCGCGCCGAGACCGATGTTCCAGTTCAGCTCGTACGTGCCGGCCCGGACCACGGTGTTGTTCGTGAACTTGAGGTGGCCGTCGAACGCGGTCGCCCCGAAGCGGGAACCGGCGTGCAGGCCGGAGCCCTCCCGGATCGGGTCGGCGACCAGGTTGTTCGACACCGTGTTGTTCGTGCCGCCGTAGATCGCGATGCCGTTGGCCAGGGTCGGGGTCTGCACCGTGTTGTGGTCGTAGACGTTGTTCGCGTCCGCCACGCCGTCGGACCACATGGCCAGGCCGTCGTCACCGGTGTTGCGGATGAAGTTGTTCGACACCAGCGAGTTCGTGACGCCCTTGCGGAAGTTCAGCGCGTCGGCCATCTGGTCCACGATGATGCTGTCAGTGATCTTGATGTTGTCCATCGGGCCGTCGAACCACATGCCGACCTTGGTGTGCTGGATGTAGAGGCCGTCGATCGTCGAGTCGCTGAGCGCGCCGCCGATGCCGTTGACCTGGTCGGTGTCGATGCGCTCGCTGACGTCACCCTGGATGGTGAAGCCGGACAGGTGCACGTTGCTGCTGCCGCCGTCCTCGGCGTACTTGCCGTAGAAGCCGACGCCGGTGTGCACCGAGCCGTCCTCGGCCGGCTCGGTCAGCGCGACCTCGCTGCCCCGGATGACCGTGTACCAGTTGCCCGCGCCCTCGATCGTCACGTCGTCGACGATGATGTGCCGGTTGACCTGGTAGACGCCCGGCGGGACGTACACCTTGAGGTGCCACTTCTTCGCGAACGCGATGGCCCGGTCGAACGCGTCGGCCGACTCGCGGCGGCCGGTCGGGTCGGCGCCGAAGGCCAGCACGTTGGACGCGACGAGCCGCACGTGCGGCTTGCCGACCAGCTCGGAGTCGAGCAGGTCGATGACGGTCCAGGCGGCGTTGCTGCCCGCCGGGACGGTGAGCCGCACCTTGTCGCCGGCCTTGTACGTCTTGCCGAGCAGCAGGCGCTGCTCGTCGTAGAAGTGCATGGGGCGGAACGGCTTGGTGATGACCGGCTTCGGCTCGGTGAACGCCGGCACGCACGCGCACTCGGTGATCCACCAGTCCGCGTGCAGCAGGTCGGCGTTGGGGTCGTTGCTGAACGGGTACTGGTTGTACAGCCAGGAGAACTCGGAGGTCAGGGTCATGACCTGCTTGTTCTTGCCGTTCACGGTGACGTTGAGCGGCGCGGTGATGCCGCCGCCGTTCGGCGCGTCCGGGATGCTGTAGCGAACGGTGATCGCGTTCGCCGCGGCCGGCAGCGTGAACTCCACGTACTGGCCACCGGTCAGCTTGACGGCCTTGCGGCCGGAGGCCTCCGCGGGCAGCGAGTACGCCGCGCGGTCCGGGCCGATGAGGGTGCCGTTGGTCGCCGCGTTCTCGGCTTCCTGATCGAGGAAGCCGACGCCGGCGCCCCGGCCCGCGACGAGCGCCGGGTCGAGCGCGGCGCGCGTCACCACGGGCGCGGCGCTGGTGGTGCTGGCTAGTGCCGTGCCGGCGCTGCCGACGAGGCTGAGACCGACGGCCGCGACGGTGGCCGAGGCGACCGCCATCGGGGCCCACCGCCGGGGCCGGCGGTGCCTCGCCGCAGCTCCTGTGATGCTCCGTGACATCGAAGACTCGTTTCTGGAGGGAACGGAGGAACGATGGAACGCCTGAGACGCTCGAGGCGGAGCGGACGCCAGGAGGTGTAGGTGACTTTAGATTCCCTGTGTCGCCCACCACAAGGTTCTGCGTAATCTTTTCGTAACGCTGGCCCGGCAAATACAAGTAGCCATTAGGTTGTTGCGCTCTCAACGCAATTCCTTGCGAAGACTCATGTCGATCCCTGATGGGCGACGGCGCACTTAGGGGCAGACCCCGGCAACCACCGGACAGACACAGGCGTGTGTTGACGGGAAGATGGACCGCAACCTCACCGACAGGGAGCTCGGCGTGTACCCCTCGGAACCCCCAGCCCAGCCGGAAGGCGACCCACCGGGCCGCCACGCCCGTCCCTCCGATCCGGACGACACGGTGCCGCTACGGCCCACGGCCGCCCCCGCACCCGAGGAGCCCGGCCCGCCGACCGAGCCCGCCCCACCGGCTGAGCCCCGCCCGCCGCGGCGGCGACTGCCGCAAGCGCAGCTCGGGCGGCGGTTGCGGGTGCTGGCCGGCGTCGACGAGCGGCTGCTGGACCGGGTGCCGCAGGAGCGCGCCTGGTACACCTCACTCGGCGGGGTGGTGCTGGGCACCGCGACCATCGCCGCCATCTCCATGTACTTCGCGATCACCCAGGCGATGGGCGCGTCGAGCTGGCTGGCCGTGTTCCCGGTGCTGGTCTGGTTCCTGTTCATCCTGAACGTGGACCGGTGGCTGGTCTCCAGCCGGCTCGGGGAGGGCTGGTTCCGCCGGGTGCCCGTGCTGGCGATGCGCGTGCTGATGGCGTTCTTCTTCGGAGTGATCATCGCCGAGCCGCTGGTGCTGCGCATCTTCGAGACCGCGGTCATCCAGCACGTCGCCGACCAGCGCACCGAGGCCCTGGCGCAGCTGTCCGGGCGGCTCAAGACCTGCAACCCGGTGCCCGGCTCCACCGAGCCGCCCGCGCCCGCCGACTGCAAGGCCACCGAGACCTTCAACTTCGACCAGTCCCCGGTGGCGACGCTGCGCGAGCTGAGCACCCGCCGCGCCGACGCGGAAGCGCTGGCCAAGACGATCGACGGGGATTCGGCTCAGCTGCGCGCCATCAACGACATGGCCCGGCGGGAGTGCGTCGGCGACTCCGGGTCCGGGCTGACCGGTCAGCGCGGCGTCGGCCCCAACTGCCGCCGGCTGCGCGCCGAGGCCGATGCCTTCAAGCGCACCCGCCAGCTCGACGCCAACGGTGTGAAGCTGGTCAACCTGCGTACCCAGATCTCGGAACTGGAGTCGGCGGCGCGCACCTCGCACGCCGCGTTCGAGGCCGAACGCGAGACGAAGATCCAGGACCGGGTCGCCGAGGAGCGCAGCCACCAGGGGAAGATCGGCCTGCTGGAGCGCCTCGGGGCGCTGCACGACCTGGCCGACTCCAGCGGCGTGCTGGCGGTGGGCATCTGGGCGGTGCGCATCTTCTTCATCCTGGTCGACTGCATGCCGATCCTGGTGAAGTTCGTCGGCGGCTCCACCACCTACGACAAGCTGGTCAGCGCCCAGCTCGCGGTCGCCGAACGCGACCTCAACCACGACATCGAGGCCGAGTACGCCGAGCGCGAGGCCGTGCTCCGCAAACGCCGCGCCGAGATCGACCTGGAGATCCTGGAACACAAGGCCGAGCTCAACAGCCGCCTGCACCGCGCCGCCGACCGCCTCAGCGAGCGCGTCTGACGCGCTGGGGGTTGGTCGCTGCGACGATGATCGCTGTTTCGTGTCGGAAACTGCGGCGTGACCGCACCTTCTGACACGAAACAGCGATCATGGCCCGCAGCCGACCCACGGCCTCAGTCGGCGATGCCGCCGGAGGAGCGGATGGCCTGCTGCTCGGCGGCGAGGGCCTTGTCGGCGTGCGCGATGTGCTCGACCGCCTCGTCGACGTCGTCGGTGCACACGATGAGGTCCAGGTCCACTGCGTTGATCTTGCCGTCGGCCAGCATGGTGTCCCGCATCCAGGACAGCAGGCCGCTCCAGTAGGCCTTGCCCATCATCACCACCGGGAACCGGGTGACCTTCTCCGTCTGCACCAGGGTGAGCGCCTCGAACAGCTCGTCCATGGTGCCCATGCCGCCCGGCAGCACCACGAACGCCTGGGCGTACTTCACGAACATGGTCTTGCGCACGAAGAAGTAGCGGAAGTCGATGCCCATGTCGACCCACTCGTTCATGCCCTGCTCGAACGGCAGCTCGATGCCCAGGCCGACGGAGAGCCCGCCCGCCTCGGTGCATCCGCGGTTGGCCGCCTCCATCACCCCCGGCCCGCCACCGGTGATCACGGCGTATCCGGCCCGGGCCAGCGCCGCGCCCAGCCGCTCGGCCAGCTCGCACTCGGGCGAGTCGGCGGCACTGCGGGCGGAGCCGAACACGCTCACCGCTGGGGGAAGCTCACTGAGCGTGTCGAAGCCCTCGACGAATTCACTCAGGATGCGCAGCGTGCGCCACGAGTCGCGGACCTTCCAATCCGGACGCCCCGCCGAGTCCAGCAGAGCCTGGTCCGCAGTGCCCGAGGACACCGCGTCGCGGCGCAGCGTCACCGGGCCCCGGTGCCGCTCGGGCCGATTGTTGCTTTGCGTCATGCCATCACCGTAGACCGGCTCGCTCGTTTACGTGACGACGCGGCGCGCACATCCGCAGCAAATTCCCAGCGGATTCCGCAACTTTTCGCCATGCTGTGGCGTCAAGGTTGTCATACCGCGTGGATTGAATAAGGCCGACGACGAGGGAGGCGATGAATGTGATGACCCGCAGCGAGGTGCTCCGCCAGAGGCAGGCGATGCGCCAGCGCATCCGCGCCACCGTGCACGCCCGCCGCATCGCCATGGTGGTCGACGCCAAGGAGTTCGAGCCGGTCGAGGAGCCCACCGCGGCCCGCTGAGTCGTGCGGAGCCAGCCAGGCGGCGGGCTCCTGATCAGCTCGTCAGCCAGCGGCGCAGTAGGTCCGCGCCAGCTTCGATCTTGTCGAGCTCCACGAGCTCGTCGCGCTTGTGCGCCAGGTTGGGGTCACCCGGCCCGAAGTTGAGCGCGGGGATGCCCAGCGCCGCGAAGCGCGCCACATCGGTCCAGCCCAGCTTCGCCGCCGGCGTCGCCCCGGTCAGCGCCAGGAACTCGGCCGCGGGCGGCGCCGACAGTCCCGGCAGCGCCCCGGGCGCCGAGTCCGTGATCTCGATCTCGTAGCCGCCGAACACCTCCCGCAGGTGCGTCGCGGCCTGCTCCTCCGAGCGGTCCGGGGCGAAGCGGAAGTTCACCTCGATCTCGCACGCGTCGGGGATCACGTTGCCGGCCACCCCGCCGCTGACGGCCACCGCGTTCAGGCCCTCCCGGTACCGACAGCCGTCGATCTCGACCTCGCGCGCCTGGTAGTCCGACAGCCGCCGGAGCACCTCGCCCGCCTTGTGGATCGCGTTGTCGCCGAGCCACGAGCGGGCCGCGTGCGCCCGCACGCCGGTGGTCCGCACCCGCGCCCGCATGGTGCCCTGGCAGCCCGCCTCGACGATGCCGTACGTCGGCTCCAGCAGCACCGCGAAGTCGGCCTCCAGCAGCTCCGGCCGCTGGTCACCGACGATCTTCAAGCCGTTGCGGACCGCCTCGACCTCCTCGCACTCATAGAAGAAGTACGTGACGTCGTAGCGGGGATCCGGGCAGGTCACGGCCAGGTGCAGCGCGATGGCGGTGCCGCTCTTCATGTCCGAGGTGCCGCAACCCCACATGATCTTGTCGTCCACGGTGGACGGGAAGTTGTCCGCGAGCGGAACGGTGTCCAGGTGCCCGGCCAGCACCACCCGCTGCGGGCGGCCCAGCTCGGTGCGCGCGATCACGGTGTGCCCGATGCGCTCCACGCGCAGGTGCGCGCAGGCTTCGAGGACCTCCTGCACCGCATCGGCGATCTCCTTCTCGTTTCCCGAGACCGATTCGATGTCGACCAGCGCACGGGTCAACGCGACGGGATCGACGAGCACCTGCGGCGTCAGCGGGTTCGGCATACCGGTAGCGTAGACACCGTGAGCAGCACACGTTCCGACCGGCCCGCCTGGGGCTTCGGTCTCGCCACCGTCAGCGGCGATCAGACGCTGGAGGTGTGGTATCCCACCGGCCAGCTCGGCCTGGACATCTGCGGCATCTCCGCGCTCGACCTCAAGGGCGCCGAGCCCGCCCTGCCCGGCCTGCGCATCGCGCGGGTCCACACGGTCATCCCCACCCTGGCCGAGCCGCCGCGCGACACCGCCGACGCGTACCTGCGCCTGCACCTGCTCTCGAACCGGCTCATCCAGCCGCACGAGGCCAACCTCGACGGCATCTTCGGGCTGCTGCCGAACAACGCCTGGACCTCGGCCGGCGTGTGCCCGCCCGACCGCGTCGACGAGCTGCGCCTGATCGAGCGCGCCGCCGGCCGCCACCTCGCCGTGTACGGCGTGGACAAGTTCCCGCGGATGACCGACTACGTGGTGCCCGCGGGCGTGCGCATCGCCGACGCCGACCGGGTGCGCCTCGGCGCGCACCTGGCGTCCGGCACCACGGTCATGCAGAAGGGCTTCGTCAACTTCAACGCCGGCACGCTGGGCACCTCCATGGTCGAGGGCAGCATCTCCGCGGGCGTCGTCGTCGGCGAGGGCTCCGACATCGGCGCGGGGGCGTCCATCATGGGCACCCTGTCCGGCGGCGGCAAGGAGACCATCAGCGTCGGGCAGCGCAGCCTGGTCGGCGCGAACGCCGGCATCGGCATCTCGCTCGGCGACGACTGCGTGGTCGAGGCCGGCTGCTACGTCACCGCGGGCACCAAGGTCACCCTGGTCTCCACCGGCGAGGTGGTCAAGGCGGCGACCCTGTCCGGCGCGTCCAACGTGCTGTTCCTGCGCAACTCGGTGACCGGCGCGGTCGAGGCCCGGCCGCGCACCGGCACCGGCATCGTGCTCAACGCGGCGCTGCACGCCAACGACTGATCCGCCCACGCCTGGGGAGGCACGCGCTTTGGGGGTGCTGGCTTGGATCCGCGACGGATAGCCGGGCTGCTCGACGCGCCCGGCTGCCGTCGCCGGCAGGCCCTGGACGCCGCGCAGGTCGACCTCGGGCTGCTGGCCGACGCCATCGGCGCGCCGCCGGGCGGGCAGAGCCCGTACGCCCGGGAGCGCGACGGCACCTTCACCCACCTGGCCACGGCTCGGCTGCCCGAACTGGTCGGACGGCACCTCGGCATCGACTGCGCCGCCGCCGTCGAGACGTCGGAGCTGCCGGTCGGCGCGGGCCTGTGGCTGTGGCGCGAACCGAAGTTGCGCCTGCGCGACCTGCCGGTCACCCCCGGCCAGATCGTGCTGGCCGGCGACGGCACCCGCCTGTTCCCGGTCGAGATCAGGTCGTACGCCTGCCTGGACGGTCACGCCGACCCGACCAAGGTCGCCGGAACCGCCCGTGAGCTGGCCGTGGTGGTGGCCGCGCTGCGGCAGGCCGCCCCGGTGCCGGAGCGGGTCAGCAGCCGCTGCCTGCTGGTGCTGCCGCGCAACTTCGGCCTCGCCCCCGTCGGCACCCTGCTCGACGTCGCACCCCAGGTGCGCCGCCTGGGCTGGTCGCTGGACCGGCTCGACGCCGTCGACCTGCCCGCGCGGCTGCGCGTGCCCGAGCTGGGCGGACCGGCGCTGGTCGACGCGCTGACCGCGGTCGAGGCGCGGTTCGGCGACGGCTGCCCGAGCTGTCCGATGTACACCCACTGCCGCCAGGACGCCGAGCAGACCGGCACGGTCGCCCGCGCGGGCGGCGCCGCGGCGAACCTGTGCGGCCCGGTCGGCACGGCCGTGCACGCGCTGGCCCTGGCCCACGGCGAGCGCACCCCGTCCGGGGAGGCGGAACAGGCCATCGCGGACGAGCTGGCCCGCGCCGCGGCGGCGTACGGTTGGGCGACCGGCGGACGGAGCATCCCGTGAGCCTCGACGTCTACCAGCGGCTGCTCGCGCTGTCACGGGCCCGTGCCGTGCCCGCGGCCTCCCGCGCCCACCGGCACCTGTCGCCACGGCCCTGGCTGCTCACCGGATACCACCTGGCAGGCGAACCGTCCGCGCCGGTCGCGATCCGCTACGGCTCCTTCCGCGACTCCCCCAAGCTGCTCACCGTGGCCGAACCGCGGGACCGGGCGCTGCGCTTCGCCGCGCTCGGCGGCCTGGCCCGCGACCTGGCCACCTACCTGAGCCGCTACACCGTCACCGAACCCGTCGTCCGGGCCACCGGCAACGGCCGCGAGCTGGACGTCGACCAGTGCTGCGTGGACGCCCCGCAGCTGGTGGTGCCCAACGAGGCCACCGCGCACTGGGTCGGCCTGCTCGGGCAGTACCTGCGCACCCTCGACGACCCGGTGCTCGCCGCCGCCGGGGCGCACCTGGGCTGGATCGCCTCGCGCCGCCACCTGCCCGGCTCCAACGTGCTGCTGACGGCGACCGACCTGCTCACCGCGCACTGGCGCACCGGCCAGCTGCCCACCGAGGACGGGCACCTGGGCCGGCTGCTGGCCTGGATCGAGCCGCCCGCCGGGGTTGACGCCTGGCAGGCCGCCCGCGACGCCGAGGCGATGCCGCCGGCCGGCCCGGCCAGCGACCCGTCCTGGGACCAGGTCGTGCTGCGTCCCGCCCTGGAGCGGGCCAAGCAGCAGGGCGACGTACGCCGGCTCAAGCTGGCCGCCGCCGAGGTGCTCGACGGGGCGTGGCGCGACACCTGGGCGGCGATCGACCTGGTGCGGATGCTGCCGCCGGGCGAGCACGTGGCCAAGCGCTGGGAGTCCGACCGCTGGTCGTGGACCCGGCACCGGGAACGGGTGCTGGCGGGCACGGTGTCGTTCAGCGCGCGGCTGTCCGACGTGCCGGCATACCGCTTCCTGCACGAGCTGGAGACCCGCACGGCCGCCCTGGACCGGCAGATGGCCCTGGACGATCCCCTGGTCATGGCCCGCTACCTGGCCACCGGCGAGGCCGTCGCCGGGGTCGTCATCAAGCGCGACCCCGAGCACACGGTGGTCAACTCCGGCGGCCGCTCGGTGCTGCGGCCCCTGCTGTGGGTGCGCACGGGGTCCGCGTTCGACCGGCCCGCGGGCACCGAACTGTGGTGGGGCAAGGTCGGCATGGCAGTGCGCGGCTCCACCGACGACACCGTCGAGCTGATGGTCACCAGCGGCGCGGTGACCCGGCCCAAGCTGGGCCTGCTGCCCGACGCCGACGCCGAGGTGGTGTTGGCCCCGTTCGGCCCGCAGCAGTACTTCCCCGACAACCTGCCCGACGAGCTGCCCTGGCCGACCCGCTCGTCCCGCCCGAAACCCGCCCCCGAACCCGAGCTGGACGACGACCTGGACACCGACCTGGCGATCGCCGCCCGGCAATCCGGGACCGCGACCGATCCGGACATCGCACCCGGCCGCGTTCCCGGGCCCCGAGCAGTGCCGGACCCGGCACGCGAGCCGCGAGGTGCGCAGTGAGCAGCGCCGGCGCGCGGCATGAGGCCGCGATCGAGCAGGTCTGGGATCGGGTACGCGGCACCGACCGGGCCGTCGTCGTCGACTCCCCGCCCGGCGCGGGCAAGTCCACCCTCGTCCGGGAACTCGCGAAACGCCTGGTCGCGGTGGGCGAAAACGTGCCGATCGTGGTGCAGACCAACGACCAGGCCGACGACCTCGTGATCGCGCTCGCCGGGGCCGGGCTGTCCACCGGCCGCCTGCACGGCCAGGAGTGGACGCCCCCGACGGGCTGGCCGCGCACCAAGGTGCGCACCGGCACCAAGCTCGGCGAGCTCGGCGGCTGTGACGTCATCGTCGGCACCGCCGCGAAGTGGGCGTACGTCAAGGCCGACGAGCGCACCTGGCCGCTGGGCGTCATCGACGAGGCCTACCAGATGTCGGCGGCGGCGCTGGTGCGCGTCGGCCACCTGTTCGACCGGCTGCTGCTGGTCGGCGACCCGGGACAGCTCGCCCCGTTCACCGTCGCCGACGAGCACTCGGTGCGTTCGCTGGCCACCTGGCCGCTGGACACCGCCGCGGGCACCCTGCTGCGCCACCACCCGGACACCCCCGTCATCCCGCTGCCGGTGAGCTGGCGGCTCGCCCCGCACACCGCGCCGGTGATCTCCGACGCGTTCTACACCCGCGCGTTCACCGCCGGTGCCGCACCGACCGACCGGCGGCTCGAACTGGCCAGCCTCGCCCACCCCGCGCTGGCGCATGCCGCCGAGCACGGCTGGGCGCTGCTGGAACTGCCCGCCGCACACGTGCCACGCACCGACCCGGCGCTGGTCGCGACGCTCGCCGACCTGGTGCACCAGCTGGTGACCGCCGAGGTGTCCACGGTGGACCCGTCGGGGCCGCGGCCGCTGAGCCGGGCCGACGTCGCCGTCGGGGTGGTGCACCGCGACCAGAAGGCACACGTCGAAGCCGCACTGCAGCGCCGGGGCATCACCGAGGTCACCGTCGACACGGCAAACCGGCTGCAGGGGCGGCAGTACGAGGTGGTGCTGGCCTGGCACCCGCTCAGCGGGCGGCGCGACGCCAGCGCCTTCCACCTGGAGGCGGGACGGCTGTGCGTGCTGGCGTCCCGGCACCGGCAGGCGTGTGTCGTGGTGAGCCGGGCGGGGGTCGACGAGCAGCTGCACGCCTACCCGGCGGCGGAGCCGGTCTGGCTCGGCACCGACCCGCCGCAGGTCGACGGCTGGGAAGCCAACCGGGCCTTCCTGGAACGGCTCGCCCCGCACCGCATCCCGGCCCGCTGACCGCACCGGTCTCCGCGACCGCCGCCTAGCGCAGTTGCGCTCGGAGGTGCCGGTTCCGCAGGATCTGCGGAAGTTCAGGCTGACCCGAGAAGACCACTTCGGCGCCCGGCCGCATGGCGTGGGCGAGCATCGCCGCGATGACCTCCGCGAACGGCTGCTTCCTGATGGTGAGCACGCATTCGGCCATGCTCCGGCGATCGTCTTCCTCGTACGCTTGCGCCCAGCGGGGCAGGGCAAGGCCGGCGATCACACGACGTGCCCGCTGACGGCCTTCCACCAGGATGGGCCGGTTGCGGCCAGCCTACGGAACGGCCCGTGCGCGGCACAGAACCATCCGGTGGGATTGTCCTGCCAGGGGCCTCTCCGCGGAGCCGTCTTGGGACCTGTCTCCCCCAGCGACGGCTGCCGACCGGAACCAGCGACCTCCGGCTGAGCCCACGAGAGACCGGCCACGATGGGCGACCGGGGAAGGCCGCCGGCGCCGGCGAACTCGTCGAATGAGGGCTCGTAGTCCAGGTGAACCTTCACGTCGGCGTCAGGCTGGCCGACGGATATCCAGTTCTCGAAGTCCGGTACGAGGTTGCGGGCCGCTGCCGGGCCGCCCACCGCCAACGCCACGGCTCGTAGCAGCGACGTCTTTCCCGACCCGTTCCGCCCGGCGATGACGGTCCAGCCGGCGTAGGTGCCGTCGTCACGCCGGCCGAGTTCGAGGTCCACCGACTTGGCACCGCGAAAGCCCCGGATGTTACGAACTTCGATCCTGGTGATGTACATCCGTGCCCTCACCGTCCGGACGGGTCAGCCTCGCAAAATCGTCATTCCGCCGAAGTCGCGCTAGCCGATGTCCAGCCGGGTCACGGCCGCGCGGACCCGCTCGTCGGTGGCGGTGAGTGCCACCCGCACGTGCTTCGCGCCGCCGGGTCCGTAGATCGCGCCCGGCGCGACCAGCACACCCAGCTCGGCCAGCGCGTCGACGGTCGCCCAGCAGTCCTCGCCGCGGGTCGCCCACAGGTAGAGCCCGGCCTCGGAGTGCTCGATGGTGAACCCCGCGCCGAGCAGCGCTCCCCGCAGCAGCTCGCGGCGGGCGGCGTAGCGGGCCCGCTGCTCATCCACATGCGACTCGTCGGCCAGCGCCGCGATCATGGCGGCCTGCACCGGCGCGGGCATGATCATGCCCGCGTGCTTGCGGACCGCCAGCAGCTCGCCGACCAGGTCAGCGTCACCGGCGACGAAGCCGGCCCGGTAGCCGGCCAGGTTGGACCGCTTGGACAGCGAGTGGACCGCCAGCACCCCGGTGAAGTCACCGTCGCACAGCGACAGCACCGAGACCGGCGTCGCGGTCCACGGCAGGGTCAGGTAGCACTCGTCACTGACCAGCACGGCTCCGGTGGCGCGGGCGTACGCGATCCAGGCGCGCAGCTCGGCCTCGGAGGCGACCCGGCCGTGCGGGTTGCCCGGCGAGTTGATCCAGATCAGGGCGGGGCGTTCCCCCGCGGGCGGGGTGTCGGCCCGCAGCACCCGTGCCCCGGCGAGCTGCACGCCGACCTCGTACGTCGGGTAGCAGACCTCGGGGATGACCACGGTGTCGCCCGCGCCGACGCCGAGCAGCGTGGGCAGCCAGGCCACCAGCTCCTTGGAGCCGATCGTCGGCAGCACGCCGAACCCGGGCGCGGCGCCGCAGGAGCGGGCGACCCAGGCGGTGATCTCCTGGCGGAGCTCGGCGGTCCCCGCCGTCAGCGGGTAGCCGGGGGCGTCGGACGCCTCGGCCAGCGCCTTGCGGATGACCGCGGGCACCGGGTCGACGGGCGTGCCGATGGACAGGTCCACGATGCCGTCAGGGTGCGCGGCGGCACGCCGCTTCGACGGCTCCAGCAGGTCCCAGGGAAAGTCGGGCAGGCCGGCGGAGATCCTCCGCCGGCCTGCACCGGAAACCGGCGTGCTCAGTGGTCGCCTTCCTTGGCGGGCTGGGCCGCGACGAACGGCGCGTCCGCGCTGATCTTGCCGATCTTCGAGGCGCCACCGGGCGAGCCGAGCTCGTTGAAGAACTCGTAGTTCGCGGTGGTGTAGTCGCGCCACTGCTCCGGCACGTCGTCCTCGTAGAAGATCGCCTCCACCGGGCAGACCGGCTCACAGGCACCGCAGTCGACGCACTCGTCCGGGTGGATGTAGAGCATGCGGTTGCCCTCGTAGATGCAGTCGACAGGGCACTCCTCGATGCAGGCCTTGTCGAGCACATCGACGCACGGCTCGGCGATGATGTAGGTCACGGGTCGTCCCTCCACGCACTCTCATACGGAACATGACAGTGCACGTTCCGCCGCTCCACGCGGCCAAGTCAAAGCCTAGTATCCGGGTGAGGGAGGTAGGTAGTCAGTGTTGGCTAAGAGTGATCTCGGGTCCCGCGTGGTGGTACGCAGATTCGCCGGATACCGGGATGATCGCCCGCAGTTCACCGATCTGCTGGGCGATCTCACCGAGGTCGGGGACTCCTCCCTCACCGTCGCGACCTCCCACGGAGTGGTCGTCGTGCCGCTGGCCGAGGTGCACCGAGCCAAGGTCGTGCCGGCGCGGCGCGGCCCGACCGCCCGTGAGATCGCGGCGCTGGAGCTGGCCGCCACCGAGGCCTGGCCGCCGCCGGTGGTCGAGGAGCTGGGCGCCTGGCGGCTGCGGGCGGCCGGCGGCTACACCGGCCGGGCCAACTCGGCGCTGCCGGTCGGCGACCCGGGCCTGCCGCTGCCCGCGGCGCTGGACGCGGTCGTCGGCTTCTACCGCCGCCAGGGACTGCCTCCGCAGGTCGACGTGCCGCTGCCGCTGGCCGCGAGCGTCGAGCGGGAGCTGATCAAAGCCGGCTGGCACGCCGAGTGCACGGTCGAGGTCCAGGTGTGCGCGCTCGACGAGCTGATCGCGGTGACGCCGCCCGGCGACGCGTTCGAGCTGAGCCGGGACATGTCCCCGGGCTTCCTGGCGATGGTGGCCGACGACCGGGGGCCGCTGCCCGAGGCCGCGCTGCACGTGCTGACGGCGGTGCCCGAGCTGGTGTTCGCCCAGCGGTACGACGACAGCGGAGAGCTACTGGCCCGGGCCCGCGGCACCGTCACCGGCAACGGCCGCTGGCTGGGTGTCTTCGGCGTGGAGACGGCTCACGCCGCGCGCCGGCGGGGCCTGGCCCAGGAGGCGATGGGCGTGCTGGCCCGCTGGGCCGCACGGCACGGCGCGACCGACGCCTTCCTGCAGGTCGAATCGCGCAACGCGCCGGCCCTGGCGATGTACGCCAAGCTCGGCTTCACCCGCCACCACCACTACACCCGCTACCAGCTTCGCTGACCGGCGCTGGACGCCCGGCGCTACCGTCTGCCGCGTGCGCCAGCTCCCCCACGCGAACCGGAAGGTGTCCCGCGACCCGGTGCGCACGCACCGGGCGTCCAGCTCCTGGTCGACCGCGCTCGGCTGCCTCGGGCTCAGCCTCGCCCTGTGCTGCGGGCTGAGTTTGCTGGTGGTCGGCGCAGCCGCGCTGGACCGTCACGTCGGCGGTTTCCCGGTCTACGGGCTGCTGCTGGCCGCCGGCGGCGTGGCCGCCATCGGGTACGGCCTGTGCGAGTGGTTCGGCCGGCGCGCGGCGGCCCGGTGGGCCGTCCGGTCCGGCGGAACCGCGTCCGTCGACCGCGCCGACTGGCCGCGGGCCATGCGCGAAGCCACCGGCCAGGTCACGGTGGGTTTCGCGGTGCGGACCACCGTCGGCGGTTTCCCCGTCGTCGTGGGCCGGGTCAAGTGGGAGGAGGACGGGGCCTGTCTGAGCGGCGCGGTGACGGTGTCCACCGGATCGGGCTCGTTCGCGGTGCTGAAACTGCCGACCGGGTACGCGTACACCACCGTGCAGCGGCGGGCGGCCGGCGGCAGGCGCGGGCAGGGTGAGGACGCGTTCTGGAACGAGTACCGGGTCATCATCGACGACATGACCTTCGCCGACCAGCTGATCTCGGCGGAGCTGCGCCGCGCCCATCTGCGCAGGCAGATCCCTCCGTGGGCGATCATCGACGACGAGTTGTACATCGTCCACCGGACGCTGCTCCCGCTCACCCCGAAACGCGCCCGGCGGCTGACGTCCCAACTGCTACGGGTCGCCGACCTCCTTCACATCTCCCCCGCCGACCCAGCCCCGCCGCCCGACGGGCGTTAAGAAGGGCACCTTCCACAACGCGGAGCGTTGTGGAAGGTGCCCTTCCTTTGATTAGACGCGGCGGGGGTGGGCTTTGGCGCGCTCGGCGAAGAGCTTGAGCTGCCTGGCGCGGTAGTCGGCGGCGAACGCGATCAGGCCGACCATGCCCAGGCCGGTGCCGATGGCGAAGACCGCGGCGTAGACCCAGACCTGGTTGAAGAACGCGCCCGCGCCGTGTGCGAACGGGCCTTCACCGGCCGCGAGCGGGCCGACGAAGATGCTCAGCAGGCAGGCGGCGAAGGCCGCGGCGCCCAGGTCGGCGACCACGCGCGACCACGGCCGCAGGCGGCCCCAGTACAGCGCCATCGCGAAGAACACGAGCCCGATCACACCCAGTGCGATGAACCCCGCCGTGGCTTCCGTGTCCGGATCGTCAATGCCCTTGGCCACCCATCGGGCGACCACATTGACCACGAACAGCACGCCGGCGATCACGCCTACCGGCAGCCACCGCTCCTTCATCGAAGCCTCCTCAGGGCTTGGCAGTCAACGGCGGCTTCTTCGCCTCGCACACGAACTGTGGCTCAGCGTTATACCGCCAGGTGAACTTCTCCCGCTTGATCTCTTTACCGTCCTTGCGGAAGATACGCCAGGCGTCCTGAGTAAAACCTTCGCTACCCTCAGTAGCGATGCAGGTCGGGCCGTCCTCGAGAGCGACCTTCTTCGGCTGCTCGATGTCGCGCTTCGGGTCGTACTGCGTCGTGATGCTGTCGTAGACCTTGGTCGACCACATGCTGACCGTCACCGAGCTGTCGGTGTGCGAGGTGTCGATGAGCACGCCGTACGGGGTGGTGTTGGTGAACCTGAGGTCCAGCGTCGGGTACATGATGGTCGACTCGATGACCGCCGGGTACCGCGTGAAGTAGTACGAGTGCGGCTTGTGCTCGACGTCCTTCATGCCCGCGTAGTACGACGCGTTGAAGATCGTCGTGGTGAACTGCGACGCGCCGCCGCCGACACCCGGGACCAGCTTGCCGTCCATGATCACGGGCGCGTCGTGGTAGCCCTCGGCGTAACCGCGGGGACCGGTGTGCCCGTTGAGCGAGAAGGTCTCGCCGGGCCGCACGATCGCCCCGTCGACCTCCTTCGCGATCTGCACGATGTTCTTGCTGCGCGGGCTGGACAGGCCACCGGTGAAGTACGTCGTGAAGCTGGAGACCTGCTCCTTGATGCCCAGCTCGGCGAGGTCGCCGGTGGTCGTCGCGGGCTTCACGTCCTTGAAGCCGGCCGACACGGCACGGTCGGCGCTCCGCTTGAGCACCGGCAGCAGGTCGCCGGCCAGCTTCGCGGTGTCGACCAGCGTGCCGCCGCTGGCGGCCACGACCTGCGGCGCGCCGCCGGAACCGTCGATGGTGGCGTTCTTCGGCTGCACCTCGACCTTGGCCAGCTCCTTGCCCAGCGCCTTGCGCAGCCGCTTGGCGTCGACCCGGCTGTAGAGCTCGCCCTTGGGGTCCGAGGTGATCACGAGGCTGGCCGCGATCGCCTTCGGCGACACCGTGACGGCGCCCTTGGGCGTGGTGACGGTGACCGGCGCGGACACCGCGGGCGTCGCCACTTCGGCGACCATCCGGTCGACGTCGTCCTTCGAGCTGACCGGGGCCTTCTCGCCCAGCGGCACCTCGACCTCGCCGCGCCGCAGCCAGCCGTCGCGGACAGCGTCCGCCGCCTCGGCGGCGTCGAGCCCGCGGCCCGCCTTCGGATACACGGGCTTGGGCGTGGTGCCGTCGAAGCCGACACCCGGCAGGGTCATCGCCGCGCCGGACTGCTGCGCCGCCGGGGCCAGCGCGGCCGCGAGCCGCGCCTCGTCGACGGAGACCACGGGTGCCACCTCGGCGCCGCCGAACAGGGTGGCGAAAGGGTTGTGGCCCCGCGACACGGCCCGCGCGACGGTCGCGTCCACGTCGACCGCCAGGCCGACGTCCTGCGGCTGCACCGTGGCGGTCTGCTCGCCGACGCGCACCGTCAGCGGCGCGGCCAGCTGGTCGGCCTTGCCGGCCAGGCCGGTGCGCAGCGCGTCGGCGGCCTCGGCCGCGGTGCCGCCGATGGAGATGCCGAGCACCTTCGCGCCGCGGGGCACATCGGCGCTGAAGGCGTGGCCGGCGAAGGCGCCGGTCGCGGTGAGCGCGAGGACGGAAGCCAGGGCGGCGATCAGCCAGCGTCGGTGGGGAACGGGGGCGACGGACAAGGCGGCACCTCATCATCATTGGTGGGAGACGTTGGCGACCAGGTTAGCGCGCTATATGAGGCTGGCCCACATTCGAGAAAATGGTGGCTAATGGCCGAGTTTGTCCGGCATGGTGACAGTGGGACGGCCGCCCACTACGAGCACGAGGTGGCCCCGCACGTGCGCCGGTTGCGCTCCCGGGCGCTGCGCGACCGCCTGGCGGAGAGCCTGCTGTTCCTGCCGATCCTGATGCTCGCCGCTTCGATGATCATCGCGATGCTGCTCGCGGAGATCGACGAGCGCTACATGACCGACCCGGGCAAAGTGATGAGTTTCACCCCGGACGTCGCGATCACCCTGCTGGGCATCATCGCCGGTGCCATGATCACTACGGCCGGCGTGGTCTTCTCACTGCTGGTGGTCTCGCTCCAGCTGGCCAGTGGCCAGTTCTCGCCGCGGGTGCTGCGCGGTTTCTGGCGCGACCGCCACGGCCAGGTGCTCGTCGGCCTGCTGCTCAGCACGTTCGCGTTCTGCGTGCTGGCACTGGCGCGCGTCGACACCGCCGCCGACCACGCGCCCCCGCTGACCGTGGGCTTCGCCCTCCTGCTCACCCTGCTCTCGGTCATCGCGATCGTCGTCTACCTGGACCGGATCAGCCGCAACCAGTACGTCGGCCGGATCGTGCAGCGGGTCGCCCGGGAAACCCAGAGCCTGATCAGCGAAATGCCGTACGGGCCGCGCATCGGCGTCAAGATCGGCGAACCGGTCGACCCGCCCGACGTCGGCACCCTCGGCCGGCCGCTCATCGTCACCGCCGTCACCGACGGGTGGGTGCAGCAGCTGAGCCGGCGCGCCATCGTCGCGGCCGTGCCGCCGGACACGGTGGTGCGGCTGGAGACCCGCGTCGGCGCGTTCGTGACCGCGGGCACGCCCCTGGTCACCATGTGGCCGCCGCCGGACGACCCGGCCACGTCGGCCCGCCTGATCGCCGAGGCGGTCATCATCGGCGTCGCCCGCACCATGCAGCAGGACATCGACTTCGGGCTGCGCCAGCTCACCGACGTCGGCCTGCGCGCGCTGTCCCAGGCCGTCAACGACCCGACCACCGCGGTCGAGGTCATCCTGCGTATCGGCACGGTCATGCGCCCGCTGCTGCTGGCCGAGTGCCCCGCCCAGGCGATGCGCGACCAGGACGGCCGCGTCCTGCTCACCCCGTGCGACCTCGACCACACCGAGTACGTCAAGCACGCCTTCAACCAGCTGCGGCACTACGCCGCGCCGCACCCCAGCGTCGTGATCCCGCTGCTGCGGACCATGGGCATGCTGCGTGACTGCTGCCTGTCCGGCTACCGCGGCGAAGTGACCCCCGGCCGGGTACGCACCCTCGCCGCGCTGGACAAGCAGATCGAGCTGACGCTCGCGGGCGTACGCGCCACCGGCATGCTGCCCGCGGACCTCGCCATGGTGGAAGCCGCCGCGGCCGGTGCCCGCGGCGGCCCACCCGTCACCCGGCCGGCCTGAGCCCGGCAGGTCAGCGGCGACGCCGCCGAGCGGAGAGCAGCAGGCGACTGCCGGACAGGCCCAGGATGAAGATCACGACGGTGTTCCGGCCCGTCTCGACGACATCCCGGACGTGCCGCACCGGCTCCGGCGCGATCACCACGGACCGCCGCACCGGGCTCGGCGGGACGGACGGCGACGGCTCCGGGGACGGACTCGGCTCGGGCGACGGCTCCGGCGGCGCCTGCGGCTCGGGCAACGGCACGATCGGCGCCACCACCGCAGGTGACGGGCTCGGTGTCGGCGACAGGCTCGGACTCGGCGCCGGCGACGGACTCGGTGATGGACTCGGTGACGGACTAGGACTCGGTGACGGGGAGGGACTTGGACTCGGCGATGGGCTGGGGCTCGGCGACGGAGACGGGCTCGAGGACGGGGACGGCGATGGAGCCGGCGAAGGGCTGGGGCTAGGTGATGGCGAGGGGCTTGGCGACGGAGACGGGCTCGGGGACGGCGAAGGAGATGGCGACGGAGATGGCGACGGGCTCGGGGACGGGGACGGCGAAGGACTCGGCGATGGTGAGGGTGAAGGGCTCGGGGAGGGAGACGGGGACGGCGACGGACTGGGGCTCGGCGACGGTGACGGGCTCGGCGCGGCGGGCAGCCAGGCCGCGTCGGTGAGATACACCGGCTGCGAGGTGTCCAGCAGGGTCGCCGCCCCGGTGGACAGCGCGATGCGGTACTGCCGCAGCGCCCGGCCCAGCCCGTTGCCGGTCACGTACAGCGTGTCGCCGGTCAGCGCCACGGAGCCGTATGTCCCGCCCCGCCGCAGGTCACCCGTGAGAGCACTACTGCTGACCTGCCCGCTGACCGGGTCCACCGCGATCAGCCGGGGCGACGGCCCTGACGCGTCCACCCCCACCAGCGCCTGCCGGTACGGGTCGTAGTCCCAGTCCCCGACGCGCACCGGCACGGACAGCGCCACGTTCCTCGTGACCTGCCCGAACGTCGCCCCGCCGGCACGCACGTCGACCCCGATCAACCGCCCGCCGACCGGGAGCAGCAGTTCCCCACCGACGACGGCACCCGCATTCGCGCTGCTCAGAGACGCAGGGACCGGCCCGTGGTCGACGACCGTCCCATCCGGACCGATCGCGACGAGGTGGCCACCGCCCCCGAGCGGCACCAGCCGGAACCGGGCCGCGATGCCGTAGAGCAGGCCCTGCGCGGGGTCGTACCCGATGGCGTTGACGGTGTGTTGCAGCCAGACCCGGCGCAGCACCGCGCCGGTGCCGGGATGCAGACTGACCAGCTCGGACGGTGCGTTGGGCACCGCCGAACGCACCTGCAGCAGTTCACCCGCCGGCGCTGCGGCATGACCGAGCGCCGCGCGCGGGGTCAGCAGCGCGACGGCCGAGGGCAGGCCGATGGCCGTGGCCAGGAACAGCCCGACGACGAGGGGTCGAATTCTGGACGTCGCACGCATAGCATCTTGTATAGCCCTAAACGTCCCGTTTGGGCGAATAGTGTTTTTGGAGGAACTCATGCGGGCGTACGCGAGCGGTCTCCTGTGGTTTCTCGGCATCTGCGGCATCGCGGCGCTGGCCGTGGTGTTCATCCGCCGCTCGTGGCCACCGGACCGCCGCGCCGACACCCACGACGTGCTCAGCGTGGTGTTCTCGATGACCGGCACGCTGTACGCCGTGGTCGCCGCGTTCGTCTTCATCGACGTGTGGCAGATCGGCAACGACGCCCGCGACGCCACGTACCGGGAGGCGCAGGCGGTGCAGTCGGTGGCCTGGGCCGCCGAGAGCGGCCCGCCGGAGGTGCGCGCGGCGATCCACCTGCTGTCGCGCGCCTACCTGCGCGAGATCCTCGATCAGGAACTGCCCCGGCTGCGCGCCGGCAAGCCCGTCGGCGAGCAGGGCTGGGCGCTGCTGAACGATCTGCGGGAGGCGACGGCCCGGGTGCCGGTGCCGCCCGAGAGCGAGTCGCCGGAGGCCACCGTGCATGCGGTGATGCAGGCCCGGGAGGACCGGCTCGCCCTGGCGGACAAGCGGATCGGCGATGTGACCTGGTTCGCGCTGCTGTTCGGCGCGCTGCTGGCCGGGATGCCGATCCTGTTCTTCCGGTTCGACCACATCGGCACGCAGCTCGCCATGACCACCGCCGTGGTCGGCATGATCACGTTGCTGCTGTTCACGATCCACCAGATCGAGCGCCCGTTCACCAGCACCGAACGGGTCCCACCGACGGCCTACCAGAACGTCGTCCTCCGCCTTGACGCCCTCAACACCTGACCTGCCAGAAGGAAGGGCACCTTCTTGTCGCTATTGGTGCGGAAGGTGCCCTTCCTCACCACTCAGCGGTTCTGAGCAGGGCGGATACAGTCAGGACTGGTGGGGCGTGAGTTGCGGGGCGGCGGTCCGCGGCGGCGGCGCGGTGGTGCGCTTGCCGGCGCGGTAAGCGGCCGGGCCGACGAAGCCGATGCCGCCGGTGGCGAGCACCAGCAGGCCGAGCCAGGTCGCGGCGATCTGGTCGCCCTCCTGGGTGCCGCCCACCGCGAAGATCATGACGAGGAACCACGGCACCGCGGCGAGCCACCAGCCCCAGGCCAGGCCCGTGGCCGTGCGGGCGAACCAGCCCAGGAACAGGCTGACCAGCAGCGCCGTCGGCACGAGCCACACCGCGGGCCAGCCACCGATGCGGTACGGCGTGTAGACGGCCTCCAGCACCGCCGACGCGACGCCCAGGAAGACCGCGAGCACGCCCCCGAACCCGCGCAGGGCGAGGTCGAGCAGCTTCACCGCGCGGCGGGCGAGCCGTCGGGCAGGCCGCTGAACAGGTCCGTCTCCCAGCCGTACGGCCCGTCGCCGCGACCGCGGACCCCGTGCGCCAGCGTGTAGTGCTCGACGCCCATGAACTCCTGGCCGAAGTTGCCGGCGATGGAGTACAGCCAGGACGTCTCCGGGATCTGGGTGGCGTGCGCCTTCAGTGCGGCGACCTTGGCGTCGTGGTGGTCGGAGCCGTCGATGCAGGCCGCGACCTCCTCGTCGGGCGTGCCGAACGGGAAGTCGGCCACGTCGGTGACGGCGGCGAACGGGTTGTCCGTCGAGTCGGCCAGCGCCTCCACGCCTGCCTTGAGCACGCTCAGCGGCATGGCCGTCCAGTAGATCTTGGAGGGGCCGAAGCCGCGTTCCGCGGCGATCTCCGAGGCGCGCATGGCGACCCGGTGGGCCTGGATGTGGTCCGGGTGGCCGTAGAAGCCGTTCGCGTCGTACGTGACGACGACCTGGGGCCGCACCTCGTCCATGATCTCGACCAGGTGTGCCGACGCCGCTTCGAGGTCCGCGCCCCAGAAGCTGCGCGGGTGCTCGTTGGCGGGGGTGCCCATCATGCCCGAGTCCCGGTAGCGTCCCGCGCCGCCGAGCATCCGGTGGTCGATGTCGCCCAGCGCCGCCAGCGCGGTCCGCAGCTCGGTCAGCCGGTATCCGCCCAGCTGGTCGGCCTGGGCGGCCTCCAGCTGCGCGAGCTCGGGCACGTGGATCTCGCCCTCCTCGCCGAGGGTGCACGTCACCAGCGTGACGTGTGCGCCCTGCGCCGCGTAGTGAGCCATGGTCGCGCCGGTCCCGATCGACTCGTCGTCGGGGTGCGCGTGCACGAAGAGGATGCTGCGAGCCACCCGGTCACTCTAGCCCGCATCAGGCAAACCGCCACGCGCCTGCCTCTCGCGTCGATAGCATCGCGGCCATGGAGGCGCAGCAGCCTGACGGTCCGGGGCCTGGCCACCGCATAGCCGTCAGTGCTGACGGCCTTCGGGTGGGCCACCTGCATGATCACGTGCTGGACGTGTGCGAACCGGCTTCGGGCCGGGTCCATACCGTGGCCGAGGCGGTGGACGACTTCGCCTTCGACCGCACCGGCGCCGTCGTCGTCTGGACCTCGGGCGGCCGCCTGTATCGCCGGGACGCCGACGGAGTGACCGTGCCGTCGACGCCGGGTCCGGTCGACACGGCCCGGCCCGATCCGACCGGCCGCCGCATCGCGTACCTGCACGAAGGCACGCTGCGGGTGGCCGTCGGCAGCGAGGACGAGCTGCTGGCCGGCGAGCCGGACGGGGTCCGCTGGGGCGAGGCCGATCCGCACGCGTGCTGGTTCGGCCGGCACACCGGCTGGTGGTGGGCGCCCGACGGGGAGAGCATCCTGGCCACCCGCCGCAGCGGCGAGCAGGTCTCGCTGCACCTGCTGGACCTCGACGGCGGCTGGGTCGACGTGCACTGGGACCGCGAGATCTACCCGTACCTGGGCACGGTGCGCTGGGCCGACGGCGGCCCGCTGATCACGGCGCTGCGCCGCTCCCAGGGACACGGCCTGGTGCTGGCGGTGGACCGCCGCACCGGGGAGACCCAGGTGCATGCCGAGCTGGCCGACCCGCGCTGGGTCAATCCGATCGCTGGCACGCCGCGCCACCTCGCCGACGGCCGGGTGCTGGTCGGCGGCGAGATCTCCCACGACGGGTACGACGCGCGCTGCCTGTTCGCCGACGGCACCCTGCTCACCCCGCCCAACCTGTACGTCCGGCGCGTGGTGGGCCGGCTCGGCCCCGGCTCGGCCGGCGGCGAGCTGGGCGACCTGCTCATCGAGGCCAGCGAGGGCGAGCCCGCCGAGCAGCACCTGTTCCGGGTGCGCAGCAGCACCAGCGGCGGCATGGTGGTGCACCGGCTGACCAGCGTGCCGGGCTGGCACAGCGCCGCCTGCGGCGGCGACACCGTGGTGACCGGCCTGCGCAGCCTCGACGACGAGGACGTGCAGCTCACCGTGTGGTTCGCCGGCAACCAGGTGGCCGAGCTGACCCCGCGCCGCCCGGTGCCCGCGACGACGAACCGTCCCGCGCTGGACCGGGTCACCGACCGGCGGCTGCCGACCGCCGTGCTCTACCCGCCCGGCCACGTCTTCGGCCGCCGGCTGCCGGTGCTGCTGTGCCTGCCGGACACCCCGACCCAGCAGCAGGTGCGCAACGACCACGGCGCGTTCGCCGCGGCGCGGCACTGGGCCGAGGCAGGTTTCGCGGTGGTCATGGTCGACGGCCGGGGCACCGTCGGGGTGTCGCCGAGCTTCGAGAAGGTGACCCATCGGCGGGTGGCCGACCTGGCCGTCGCCGATCATGCCGAAGCGCTGCGCATCATCGCCGACAAGCACTCCGACCTGGACCTGACCCGGGTCACCGCGTACGGCCGCGGCTTCGGCGGGTGGCTGGCCGCGCTGCTGGCGGCCCGGCGGCCGGAGACGGTGCGGGCGGCGGTCGCCGTCGAGCCGTGGGACTGGGCCGCGCTGCCCGCCCCGCTGGCCGAGCGCTACCTCGGCCCGCAGGAGCTGGACAGCGAGATCTACGCGCGGCACGCCCTGGAGGACCTGCCGCCCACCGTGATCATCCAGGAGACCGCACCCGTCGAGATCCCCACCTGAGCGGGCCGGTCAGCGGCCCAGCTGGGCCTTGACGGCGGCCTGCTCGGCGACCTCCTCGGCGGCGGCGGCCTTCTGGCGGGCCTTGTCGGCGGCCTTGGCGTCGACGCGGGCCTGCACGGCGGCCTGCTCCGCGATCTCGGCGGCGCTCGCCGCCCGCCGCTTGGCCCGGTCGGCGAGCTGCGCGTCCTGTTCCACCCGGGCGCCGTCGAGCCGGGCCTTCAGGTCGGCGCGCAGCTGGGCCGCGGCCGCCTTCGCCTGTCGTTTGGCGTCTGCGGCGCGCTGCTTCGCCGTGGCGGCGGCGCGGGCCGACAGCCTGGCCTGAATCGCCGTCTCGTCGGCGACACCCTGCGCGGTGGCGGCCCGCTGCGCGGCCTTCTCGGCGGCCCTGGCGTCAGGCGACTCGACGAGCAGGTGCGGCGGCGGGGCCGCGAGCGCCGGAGTGGCATGCATGAGCACGGGCGCGCAGAGCGCGGCGGTGAGTGTGGCGAGAACGGCGAACCGGCTCGTGCGCATTGCCATGACCTGACCTCCCGGGTGAATCCGTGACCTGCCCTGGCCGACGGCGTCGTCGCCCTGGGCAGTTCTCACGATCCCGCAGGTCACCGCCCTTGCGCACCCGTCGAAAGCCAGCTCCCGCACCCCCCGAAAGTCAGTTTCTTCGGGGACCAGAAAGGGGCGGCACCCGGACAGGCGCCGCCCCGATGAGGCAGGGTTGGCGGTTACTGCTTGACGAAGGCGCGGGTGAAGGCCGGGTAGCCGAAGATGCTGTCGATGTAGACGCCGCCGACCTTCGAACCGTGCATCACGAACATGACGTCCGCGTACAGCGGGACGGCCGGGGCCAGCTCCTTCATGATCCGCTCGTCCAGCTTGGCCCACTCGGGCGCCTGGGCAGCCGGGTCGAGGGCCAGCACGCGGTCGAACTCCGCGTTGATCGCGTCATTGTTGATGTAGGACGTGTTGCTGTTGCCCTCGGCCTTGATGGTGCGGCCGTCGAAGAGCACCGGCAGGAGCGCGGCGCCACTCGGCCAGTCCGCCGCCCAGGTGTCCAGGTACAGGTCCCAGGGGTTGTCCTTCTTCTTGGTCTCGTCCAGCTTGCTGTCCGCCGGGATGACCTTGATGGTGATCTTGAAGCCGGCCTTCTCCAGGTTGTTCTTGACCTGGGTGCCCAGCTCCTGCGCGCCCGAGTCGTCGCCGATGACCAGCACCAGCTCGGGGGTCTTGCCCGCCAGCGTGGACTTCGCCTTCTCGATGTCGGCCGGGTAGGCGTCGTACTTCTTGAAGCCGAGCGTCGACGGGGGCATCAGGGTGGTCAGCGCGGCCACCTTCAGGTCGCCACCGGCGGCCTTGACCATGCCGGGACGGTCGATCGCGTAGTTGAGCGCCTGGCGGACCGACAGCTCGGGCACCCGCTGGGTGTTGATGGACAGGCGCCACGCGCTCGGGGTGGGCTCGCGCAGGGTACGGCCCATCAGCGCGGCGTCACCGGCGACCTTGGCCACCAGCGAGGAGTCCACGCCGTTCCAGCCGAGCGTGGCCTGGTCGTCGGCCCCGTCGGCGATGAGCCGGTTGGTCTGCGCCTCGGCGTTCGGGCCGAACTTGTAGACGAACTTGTCCGGGTACGCGTTGCGCACCGGGTCGGTGTTGGCGTCCCAGTGCTCGTTGCGCTCGAACAGCATCTCCACGCCGACCGTGTTCTTGACCAGCTTGTACGGGCCGGACGAGAACGGCTTGTTGTCCAGCTCGACGCCGGTGTCCTTGGCGGGCGGCAGCGGCGCGGTGGCCGGCAGCGAGGCCGCGAAGGGCAGGTCGCAGTGCGCCTTGGCGAACTCGAAGCGCAGCGTCTTGGCGTCCGGGGTGGTCAGACCCGGGGGCAGCGAGGTCTTGTTGGCCTTGAAGTCCCACTTGGTGTCGAAGGCCGCGTCGTTGGCCAGCCACTCCTGGATGTAGGTCGGGCCGCCGGCCAGGTCCGGGTCGAACGAGCGGGCGATGCCGTACGCGACCTCCTTGGAGGTGATCGCGCTGCCGTCCTCGAACTTCACCCCGTCCTTGATCTTGAATTCCCAGACCTTGCAGTCCTTGTTGACGTTGACGCCCGGCGTCTCCGCGAGGTCGCCGACGAGGGTCACGTTGCCCTTGCCGTCGTCCTTCCACGTGGTCAGGAAGCGGGCGTAGAGCGGGGCGGTGTTGAGGCCCACGAACGAGTAGACCCGCTGGGGGTCCATGTGCGAGATCTTCGTCTGGCGGATCACGGTGAACGTGCCGCCCTTGGCCGCGCCCTCGACCGCCTTCGCCGGACCCATCGAGTCCTTGGGGTCGGTCGCGATCGCGCCGGAGGCCACGCGGTCGGTGTCGACGTCGCTGTCGGTGTTCTTGTTCTCGCTGCACGCGCCCAGGGCCACGGTCAGCGCGAGCACGCCTCCCGCTGCCAGTACCGCTCTGGATCTCATATTCACTCCCGTGCCGGTGGTGTGAAGGAAACTTACGAACTGTGTAGCAGTGATTGATGGATTTCGCCATACCCTGCGATACGGCGGCGGGGAGCGCTAGCTGAGCCGCACCCGCGGGTCGATGACCGCGTACAGCAGGTCGACCACGATGTTGGCGACGACGATGAAGACCGCCGAGACGAGCACGGTCGCCATGATCGTCGGAAGGTCGCCGAGCCGGACCGCCTCCACGGCGGTGCGGCCCAGGCCCTGGATGCCGAAGGTGGTCTCGGTGATCACGGTGCCGCCGAGCGCGCCGCCGATGTCCAGACCGGCGATGGTCACGATCGGGGTGATCGCCGCGCGCAGCGCGTGCCGCCCGTACGCCCGCGATTTGCTCAGGCCCTTGGCCCGTGCGGTGCGCACGAAGTCCTCGGCCAGGGTCTCCAGCATCTGCGCCCGCGACAGCCGCGCGTAGACCGCGGAGAACAGGAAGGCCAGCGCCACCCAGGCCAGCACCAGCCCGCTCGCCCAGTCCAGCGGGTCGTCCCACAGCGAGGTGTAGTGCGGCACGGGCAGGATCCTCAGGGTGTACACGAAGATGATCATCAGCATGCCGCCCACGAAGTAGAGCTGCATGGACGCGCCGGTCAGCGAGAAGCCGATGGCCAGCCGGTCGAAGACGGTGCCGCGCCGCAGCGCCGAGATCATGCCCAGGCCGATGCCGAGGCCCAGCCACAGCACGGCCGCCGGGATGACGATGCTCAGGGTCACCGGCAGCACCCGGGCGAAGATGTCGGAGACCTCTTCACTGCTGGTGTACGAGTAGCCCAGGCACGGCGCGTCGCAGAAGCCGCCCTGCGCGCTGCCCAGGTCCCGGCCCACGAAGATGCCCCTCATGTAGCCGGTGTACTGGTCGATCAGCGGGTCCTTGAGGCCCAGCTCGGCGCGCACCCGTTCCAGCCGCTCCGGGTTGCAGTTCTTCACGCACATGGTGGCCACCGCGTCGCGGGGCAGCATGAAGAACATGCCGAAGGCGACCAGGCTCACGGCGAACATGGTCAGCGTGCCGAGCAGCAGGCGCTTGATCAGAAATCGCAGCATCTCGTGCCTCCTACCGGGACGACTTGGGGTCGAGTGCGTCGCGCAGACCGTCGCCGAACAGGTTGAACGCCAGCACCAGCAGGAAGATCGCCACGCCGGGGAAGATGAGGTACGCCGGGTCGGTCTGCGCGTAGCTCAGGCTCTTGTTGATCATCACGCCGAAGTCCGGGGTCGGGTCGACCACGCCGATGCCCAGGAAGGACAGCGCCGCCTCGCCCGTGATGTAGCCCGGCACCGCCAGCGAGAACGACACCAGGATCGGCGCCCACAGGTTCGGCAGCAGCTGGCGGAACAGGATGTGGAACAGGCCGGCGCCGCTGGCCCGGGCCGCCTCCACGAACTCCCGCTCGCGCAGCGAGATCACCTGGCCGCGCACCAGCCGGGCCGTGCCGGTCCAGCCGAACAGCGCGAACAGGAAGATCATGACGCCGATGCGGAACGGCACCGGGATCTCGTCACGCGGCCCGTAGAAGCGCGCGGTCACCGTCGGCATGATCGCCAGCGCGAAGATGAGGAACGGCAGCGCCAGCGCGAAGTCGATGACCCAGCTGATCACCGCGTCGATCCAGCCGCCCAGGTAGCCCGAGACGATCCCCAGCACGATGCCCAGGGCCGTGGTCAGCAGCGCGGCCGAGGTCGCGATGAACAGCGAGGTGCGCAGGCCGTACACCAGCCGGATGAAGATGTCGCGGCCGAGCTGCGGCTCCAGGCCGAACCAGTGCTCGCCGGAGACGCCGCCGAAGTAGCCCAGCGGCAGGCTGTTGTTGGCGATCTTGTCTTGGAACTGCTCGAACGGGCTGATGCCGTACAGCAGCTCGACCAGCGGTGCGGCCATGCCGAGCACGATGAAGAACACCATGATCCAGGCGCTGACCATGGCGGTGCGGTTCGCCCGCAGCCGAGCCCAGGCCAGCCGCCCCGGCGAGCGGCCCACCATGCCGGGCCGCGGCGCGACCGGCACCGCGGTCGCGTCGACGCCCGCAGCGTCCGTCTCGATCTGCGACAGGCTCATGCCATCTCCTCGCTGCGCTCGTCGGCGGCATCGCGGCGGCACCCGATTCGCTCGCTGCGCTCGCTCATGCGGCCACCTCGCTCACGTGCTCGGATGTGACGCCCACCGGCTCGGGGAAGTGGCACGCCACCTGCTGCGCGCTGCCCTCGCGGGCGATCAGCGGCGGCTCCTCGCTCGCGCACACCTCCTGGGCCTTCCAGCAGCGGGTGCGGAAGCGGCAGCCCGACGGCGGGTTCAGCGGCGTCGGCACGTCGCCGGTCAGCCGGATGCGCTGGCGCTGCTCGCCGAACGCGGCCACGTCCGGCACCGCCGACAGCAGCGCCTTGGTGTACGGGTGCCGCGGCCGCTCGTAGATGTCGGCCCGGTCGCCGATCTCGACGACCTTGCCCAGGTACATGACCGCGACCCGGCGGCTGAAGTGGCGCACGATCGCCAGGTCGTGCGCGATGAACACGAAGGCCAGGTCGAGCTCCCGCTGCAGATCCCGGAGCAGGTTCACCACCTGCGCCTGGATCGACACGTCCAGGGCCGACACCGGCTCGTCCGCCACGATCAGCTTCGGGCGCAGCGCGAGCGCCCGCGCGATGCCGATGCGCTGGCGCTGGCCGCCGGAGAACTCGTGCGGGAAGCGGTTGTAGTGCTCGGGGTTGAGCCCGACCAGCTCCAGCAGCTCCTGCACCCGCGCCTTCACACCGCCCGCCGGCTTGATGCCGTTGACCTCCAGCGGCATCGCCACGATCTTGCCGACGGTGTGCCGAGGGTTCAGCGAGGAGTACGGGTCCTGGAAGATGATCTGCAGGTCCTGCCGCAGCGGGCGCATCGCCCGGCGGCCCAATGTGGTGATGTCGCGGCCCTGGAACTCGATGCTGCCCGCGGTCGGCTCCAGCAGGCGCACCAGCATCCGGCCGGTGGTGGTCTTGCCGCAGCCCGACTCGCCGACCAGGCCCAGCGTCTCGCCCGCATGCACGTCGAAGTCGAGCCCGTCGACCGCGCGCACCGCGGCCTTCGCCCCGGTCGCGCCCTGGCGCACGGCGAAGTGCTTGGTCAGCCCTCGCACCCTCAGCAAGGCCTCACTCACTGGGCCACCCCCACGTGCGCGATCTCGTCGGTATAGGTGCTGATGCGCTGCGGCTCGGGCAGGTGGCAGGCGACCCGGTGCGGGATCCCGGTGTCACCGCCGTCGGCCTGCACCGCGAGCAGTTGCGGGACCTGTCCCGCACAGGGCTCGGGCTTCATCGCGTACGCGCAGCGCGGGTGGAACGCGCAGCCGGCCGGCACGTTGATGAGGCTCGGCGGGTTGCCCTTGATCGGTTTGAGGTCGACCTCCGGGTCGCCGTGCAGGCTCGGGATGCTGGCCAGCAGTCCCCACGTGTACGGATGCTGCGGACCGCGCATCACCTGCGCCACCGAGCCGTGCTCGACGGCCCGGCCGCCGTACATGACCAGCACCTCGTCGGCGACCTGGCTGACCACGCCCAGGTCATGGGTGATCAGAATGATCGCGCTGTGGAACTCGCGCTGCAGGTCGGCCAGCAGGTCGAGGATCTGCGCCTGCACGGTCACGTCGAGCGCGGTGGTCGGCTCGTCGGCGATGAGCAGCGCCGGGTCGTTCATCAGCGACATCGCGATCATCACGCGCTGGCGCATGCCCCCGGAGAACTCGTGCGGGTACTGGCTGAAGCGCCGGTCCGGCTGCGGGATGCCCACCCGGTCGAGCATGTCCAGCGCACGCTGTTTGGCCTGCGCTTTCGACGCGTCCGAGTGGTGCGTGCGGTAGGCCTCCACGAGCTGGCGGCCGACCGGGTAGAACGGGTGCAGGGCCGACAGCGGGTCCTGGAAGATCATGGCGACGTCGCGGCCGCGCAGCTTGCGCATCTCGCCGTCGGACAGCCCGACCAGGTCCCGGCCGCCCAGCTTGATCGCGCCCGAGATCTTGGTGCGGGCCGGGTCGTGCAGGCCCATGACCGCTAGACTCGTCACGCTCTTGCCCGAGCCGGACTCGCCGACGATGCCGAGCGTCCGCCCTCTGTGGAGGCCGAAGCTCACCCCGTCCACCGCGCGGACCTCTCCGTCCGCGGTGCCGAAGCGCACCCGCAGGTCGTCGACCTGCAGATACGGGGGGCTTGCAGCATCGTGCGTCATTGCCGCTCCCGTCCCTGCCGATGAAGAAAACTTTCATACTCGTCGGCCAAAAGGTAACGGACCCCGGCGTGTCGTCACCAGACGCGCTACGTAACAACTGGCTAACACCACCGGATTGATCGTTCGAATTGCCTGGCAAACGGGCGAAAGAGCGTCCGTGTTTCCTCCGATTGCCAGGCAAGTCCGACGATCACGTCGCGAGGGCACCGGATCGGTCATTCGAGGGCTAGGGTGGCGATCATGAGCTTTTTCGACGTCGCGGAGGCGGCGGTGGCGGCGGCACTGGACGCGGGCGCGCGCTACGCCGACGCGCGGGTGATGCACAAGCGATACGAGTCCATGGAGGCCCGCAACGGCGAGGTCGAGGAGCTGAACTCGGACGAGTCCGCCGGGATCGGCGTACGCGCGCTCGTCGGCTCCAGCTGGGGCTTCTACGCCGTGCCGGACCTGTCCGACAGCGCGGCCCGGCTGGCCGGGGCACGTGCCACGGCGATCGCCAAGGCCAGCGCCCGCGTCGCCGGGCCGGGCGTGGACCTGGTGCCGACCACGGTCAGCACCGCCACCTGGGCCAGCGAGTGCCGCATCGACCCGCTCGCGGTGCCGCTGTCAGACAAGGGCGACCTGCTGACCCACGCCACCAAGACGATGGTCGACCACGGCGCGGACCAGGCCACCGGCGTCTACCAGATCTGGGACACCCGCAAGTGGTTCGCCTCCAGCGAGGGCCACCGCATCGACCAGCACGTACGCGAGTGCGGCGCGGGCATCCAGGCCACCGCGATCGGCGAGGGCGAGACGCAGGTGCGCTCCTACCCCGCCGCCCGCGGCCAGTACGGCACCCGCGGCTGGGAGCTCGTGCAGGGCTTGGACCTGCTCGCCCACGCGCCGCGCCTGGCCGAGGAGTCGCGGGAGCTGCTGACCGCGCCGCTGTGCCCGAGCGGCGAGACCGCGCTGATCCTGGGCGGCGAGCAGCTGTTCCTGCAGATCCACGAGTCCGTCGGGCACGCCATCGAGCTGGACCGGATCCTCGGCTGGGAGGCCGCCTTCGCGGGCACGTCCTGGCTGGACCTGTCGCAGTTGGGCTCGCTGCGCTACGGCTCGGAGCTGATGAACATCACCATCGACCCGACCCTGCCCGGCGCGCTGGGCAGCTTCGGCTTCGACGACGAGGGCACCCCCGCGGCCAAGCGGTACGCGGTCAAGGACGGGATCTGGGTCGGTGTGCTGGCCGGGCGCGACTCGGCGGCGCTGGCCGGGCTCGACTACGGCGGCAGCGTGCGGGCCGACGGCTGGGCCCGGCTGCCCATGGTGCGGATGACCAACGTCGGCCTGGAGCCCGGCCCGCACACCCTGGAGCAGATCATCGCCGAGACCGACGACGGCGTGTTCATGGAGCACAACCGCTCCTGGTCCATCGACGACAAGCGGCTCAACTTCCAGTTCGGCTGCGAGATCGCGTACGAGGTGAAGAACGGGAAGAAGGGCCGGATGCTGCGCAATCCCACGTACACCGGGATCGGGCCGAAGTTCTGGCAGTCGATGGACATGCTGTCCAGCGAGATCGAGTACTGGGGCACGCCGAACTGCGGCAAGGGCCAGCCGACGCAGGTCGGCCACACCGGCCACCCGTCCGCCCCGGCCCGCTTCCAGAACGTGCGGGTGGGGGTGCGGGCATGAGCGAGCGCAGCGAGCGAATCATGAGCCGGTGCCATGCCGGCGACGAGCGCAGCGAGGAGCGGGCATGAACGTGTCCACTACGGCTGAGCAGGTGCTCGATCTCGCGGTGCGGGCGCTGCCCGGGGCCGAGGTCGACGTGACGGCCGACGCCGTGCACCGGGCGCTGACCCGGTTCGCGAATTCGCGCATCCACCAGAACGTCGCCGAGGACACCGTCAGCGTGCGGCTGCGCGCGCACCTCGACGGCCGCACCGTCACCACCACCACGACGCTGACCAGCCCGGAAGGGCTGACCTCGCTGGTGTCGCGGACCGCTGCCGCGGTGCGCTCGGCGCCACGCGATCCGGGCTGGCCGGGCCTGGCCCCGGCGGCGCCGCTCGCCCTGCCCGGCGTCGTCGACGAGGCGACCCGGGACGCCTCGCCCGACGACCGGGCGGCCCGCGTGCGGGACTTCGTCGACGCGGCGGGCGGCCTGGAGACGGCCGGCTACTGCCAGACCGGCCACTGGTCCGGCGCGTACCGCAACTCAACGGGCCAGGCCCTGGCCGCCCAGGCCACGACCGCGGAGCTGGACGGCATCGCGCGCGACGCCGGCGCGGACGGGGTGGCTCGCCGCTCCAGCGTGCGCCTGTCCGACCTCGACGGCACGGCACTGGGCGCGCGCGCCGCGGGCAAGGCCCGCTCGCAGGCCGATCCGGTGGAACTGCCGCCCGACCGGTACGAGGTGGTCCTCGAACCCGAGGCGGTCGCCGACCTGCTCACCAACTTCGCCCTGTTCGGCTTCAACGCCAAGGCCGTCCAGGAGCGGCGCTCGTTCGCCGAGGTGGGCGCGGCCCAGTTCGACGAGGCGATCAGCCTGTACGACGAGCCGCGCGAGCCCTTCGACGGCGAGGGCACCCCGCGCACCCGGCTCGCCCTGGTCGAGAAGGGTGTCACCGCGGCACTCGCGCACGACCGGCGCACCGCGGCGGTGGCCGGGTCCGTCTCGACCGGACACGGGGGCAGCGCGGCCTGGGGTCCGATCCTCAACAACCTCGGGTTCGCGCCCGGGGTCAGCAGCACCGAAGAGATGATCTCGCGGATCGAGCGCGGCCTGCTGATCACCGACCTCTGGTACACCCGCGTGCTCGACCCGCGCACGCTGGCGCTCACCGGGCTGACCCGCAACGGCGTCTGGCTGATCGAGGGCGGCGAGGTGACCCGGCCGGTGCGCAACATGCGCTTCACCCAGCTGTACCCGCAGGCCCTCGGTCCCGGCGCGGTGCTCGGCGTCGGCGCGGAAGCGGTGCCGCAGCCGTCCCGCGTCTTCCTCGGCGCATGGACCGCCCCCGCCCTGCACCTGGCCTCCTGGAACATCACCGGCAACGCCAGCGGCTGACCCCACCCGGCGGCCCACCCGCCATGATCGCTCGACTTGCCCGGCACCTGTGCGTATCTTGAGCCCTCATTCGCACACCTGCCTGGCAAGTCGAGCGGTCATGGGCGCGGCGGTGGCCGCCACCTGTGCACAGACGACGTCGCCCGGTCGTGCGACAAGTGGCGGATCGATCTCGGATTGCCGCATCAGCGCTGGTGACGACCCTCGACAAGGGAACGATGCGACACATCACAGTGTCCCGAGTCACATGATCGACATCTTTCGGCGTAACGTGTCCGTGATTGATCCACGCACGTGTTCCCACGACTGCGTATCTCAGGGAGCGACGAAGATGACGACGACGGCAACGAGGCCGGCCGGCGCGAAACCGCGCGCCGCGATCGAGGCCAAGACGTTGCGCACCGACCGCTGGTGGCTCGCACCGGTGCTGACGGTCATTGGTCTCACCGCCTGGGTCGCCTACGCGACGTTCCGGGTGTTCATGCAGAAGTTGTACTGGGTCGACGCGTACCACTACCTGACCCCGTTCTACTCCCCCTGCGTCTCCAAGGGCTGCTACCCGGCCGCCGCCGAGTTCGGACGGTTCATCCCGGACAACCCGCTGATCCCGTTCGCGGCGCTGTCCCTGCCGTTCCTGCTGCTCTTCCGGCTGACCTGCTACTACTACCGCAAGGCGTACTACCGGTCGTTCTGGCTGTCGCCGCCCGCCTGCGCCGTCCCTGACGGCCATGCGAAGTACACCGGCGAGACCCGCTTCCCGCTGATCTTCCAGAACGCGCACCGCTACGCCTTCTACGCCGCCGTGCTGATCTCGCTCATCAACACCTGGGACGCCGTGCTGGCCATGCACTCCCCGAGCGGCTTCGGGTTCGGCCTGGGCAACGTGATCCTGTGGATCAACGTGATCATGCTGTGGGCGTACACCGCCTCCTGCCACTCCTGCCGGCACATCATCGGCGGCCGGCTCAAGCACTTCTCCAAGCACCCGGTGCGCTACAAGCTCTGGAGCTGGGTTTCCGTGCTGAACACCCGGCACATGGGACTGGCCTGGATCACGCTGGCGACGCTGGCGCTCACCGACTTCTACATCATGGGTCTCGCCGCCAACTGGTGGAGCGACCTGCGGTTCATCGGCTGAGCCGGGATAGGTGACACAAAATGATCAACATTGAGAAGCACTGGTACGACGTCGTCGTGATCGGCGCCGGCGGCGCGGGTCTGCGCGCCGCGATCGAGGCCCGGCTGGCCGGCAAGAAGGTCGCCATCATCTCGAAGTCGCTGTTCGGCAAGGCCCACACGGTCATGGCCGAGGGCGGCGCGGCGGCCGCGATGGGCAACGTCAACTCGAACGACAACTGGATGGTCCACTTCCGCGACACCATGCGCGGCGGCAAGTTCCTGAACAACTACCGGATGGCCGAACTGCACGCCAAGGAGGCGCCGGAGCGGATCTGGGAGCTGGAGACGTACGGCGCGCTCTTCGACCGGACCAAGGACGGCAAGATCTCGCAGCGCAACTTCGGCGGCCACGAGTACCCGCGCCTGGCCCACGTCGGCGACCGCACCGGCCTGGAGCTGATCCGCACCCTGCAGCAGAAGATCGTGTCGCTGCAGCAGGAGGACAAGGTCCAGCACGGCGACTACCAGGCGCGGCTGCGCGTGTTCGCCGAGTGCACCATCACCGAGCTGCTGCTCGACGAGACCGGCGGGACCAAGCGGATCGCGGGCGCGTTCGGCTACCACCGCGAGTCCGGCGAGTTCGTGCTGTTCGAGGCGCCCGCCGTGGTGCTGGCCACGGGCGGCGTCGGCCGCTCCTACAAGGTCACCTCGAACTCGTGGGAGTACACCGGTGACGGCCACGCGCTGGCGCTGCGCGCCGGGGCGAAGCTGATCAACATGGAGTTCCTGCAGTTCCACCCGACCGGCATGGTGTGGCCGCCCTCGGTGCGGGGCATCCTGGTCACCGAGTCGGTGCGCGGCGACGGCGGCGTCCTCAAGAACTCCGAGGGCAAGCGCTTCATGTTCGAGTACGTCCCGGACGTGTTCCGCAAGCAGTACGCGGAGACGCCCGAGGAGGCCGACCGCTGGTACACCGACCCGGACAACAACCGGCGTCCCCCCGAGCTGCTGCCCCGCGACGAGGTGGCCCGCGCCATCAACTCCGAGGTCAAGGCCGGTCGCGGCACCAAGGCCGGCGGCGTCTACCTCGACATCGCCTCGCGCCGCCCCGCCGCGGAGATCCTCAAGAAGCTGCCGTCCATGTACCACCAGTTCAAGGAGCTGGCCGACGTGGACATCACCGCGCAGCCGATGGAGGTCGGCCCGACCTGCCACTACGTGATGGGCGGCGTCGAGGTCGACCCGGACACCGCGTCCGCGGGCGTGCTCGGCCTGTACGCGGCGGGCGAGGTCTCCGGCGGTATGCACGGCTCCAACCGCCTCGGCGGCAACTCCCTGTCCGACCTGCTGGTCTTCGGCAAGCGCGCGGGCGAGTACGCGGCGAGCTACACCGACACGCTCGGTAAGCGGCCCAAGGTCGACGACAAGCAGGTCGCGGCCGCGGTCGAGGAGGCGCTCACGCCCCTGGCCCGTGACGGCGGCGAGAACCCGTACACCCTGCAGAGCGATCTGCAGGACGTCATGGGCGACCTGGTCGGCATCATCCGCCGCAAGGGCGAGCTGCAGGAGTCCCTGTCCCGCCTGTCGGAACTGCGCGAGCGCATCCGCAAGGTCGGCGCGACCGGCGGCCGCCGCTACAACCCGGGCTGGCACCTCGCCCTCGACCTGCGCAACATGCTGGTCGTGTCGGAGTGCACCGCGAAGGCGGCGCTGGAGCGCGAGGAGTCGCGCGGCGGCCACACCCGCGAGGACTTCCCGAAGATGGACGCGAAGTGGCGGCAGGTCAACCTGGTCTGCGCGCTCACCCCCGACGGCGACGTGGACCTCACCCACCAGCCGATCCCCACGATGACCCCCGACCTGCTCGCCCTGTTCGACAAGTCCGAGCTGGCCAAGTACATGACCGACAAGGAGCTGTCATGAGTGAGCGGAGCGAACTCATCGTGTCGGACGCCCGTCATGACGGAGCCGAGCGCAGCGAGGTGACGGCATGACTGTTCGTCAGTTCAAGGTGTGGCGTGGCGACGCCGCCGGTGGCCAGCTGAACGACTACAAGGTCGAGGTCAACGAGGGTGAGGTCGTGCTCGACGTCATCCACCGGCTGCAGGCCACCCAGGAACCCGACCTGGCCTGCCGCTGGAACTGCAAGGCCGGCAAGTGCGGCTCCTGCTCGATGGAGATCAACGGTATGCCCCGCCTCGGGTGCATGACCCGGATGTCCACCTTCGAGGAGGACGAGACCATCACGGTCACCCCGCTGCGGACCTTCCCGGTCATCCGCGACCTGGTCACCGACGTGTCCTTCAACTACCAGAAGGCACAGGAGATGCCGGCGTTCGCGCCGCCCGCCGATCTGGCCCCCGGCGAGTACCGGATGCAGCAGATCGACGTGGAGCGCTCGCAGGAGTTCCGCAAGTGCATCGAGTGCTTCCTCTGCCAGAACACCTGCCACGTCGTGCGCGACCACGACGACAACAAGCCGGCCTTCTCCGGCCCGCGCCTGTTCATCCGCGCCGCCGAGCTGGACATGCACCCGCTCGACGCCCGGCACGACCGCAAGGAGATCGCGCAGCAGTCCCAGGGCCTGGGCTACTGCAACATCACCAAGTGCTGCACCGAGGTCTGCCCCGAGCACATCAAGATCACCGACAACGCCATCATCCCCATGAAGGAACGGGTCGTGGATCGCCGGTATGATCCGCTGGTGGTATTCGGACGCAAGATTCTCCGCCGTGACCAGCTGGCCGCCACCGTGCCCGCCGGCCCCACGGTGCACGCAGGCCCCGTGACGGTCGCCGACGGCCAGGCCCCGGTCGACTTCAGCCGCGAGCTCACCCCGCCGCAGCCGTCAGAGGTCAACCCCTCGGGCCACGTGAACCTGAACGAAATGCTCTCCGACCGGGCCGCCGCCGCGTCCCCCTTCGGCGACGACATCACGTTCCCCATCAACCCGAACAGCCTGAACTACTACCACCCCGAGCGCTGACCCCCAAGATCGCGACGATCTTGCTTGGACTGTGGGTATGACACGGGTAAACCGGTCATATCCTCAACAGTTCAAGCAAGATCGTCGCGATCTTGCTTGGGGCGTGTAGCACAGAGCCCGGGTGGGTGGGGGTTGTCCACAAGGGTGGGGTTGTCCACAGGGGTGTGGGCGGGGTGGTGGAGTTAGGGGCGGGGGCGTCGCAGGCTGCGGGGCGTGACTGTTCCTGGGACGCTTCGGCAGTTGGGAGCCGCAGGGGTTTCGGTGTCGGCGCTGCGGACCGCGTACGGCCGTGGTGATCTGAGCCGGCCCTGGCGGGGTGTCTATGCGCTGGACACGGATGAGATCAGTCGGGTGCAGGCGCTGTTCGCGCTGCTCCCCGAGGGTGCTCGGCTGTCGGGGCCGACGGCTGCGGCATGGTACGGCTTCGGGGTGTCGCCTTCTCCACTGATCCATGTGACGGTGCCGCAGGGCAGTCCTCACCCGAGGCTCACTGGAGTGCGGTCCGGCGAGTCGGTCCTCCCGCTCCCCACGCCGGTGTTGCTCCACGGAGTCCCGGCGCTGCCGCCCGAGCGCGTCGCGGTGACCTTGGCGCGCACAGTACGCCGCATCGACGCCCTGCCGATCCTCGACGCCGCACTGCGCGCGGAGGCCGTCAGCCTCGAGGCACTGCACGCTGAACTCATCACCCACGGCGGCCTCCCCGGCGTCTGCCAGGCCCGCGAACTGGTCCCCCTCGCCGACGCCCGCGCCGAATGCCGCCAGGAGAGCCAGTTGCGCCTGGTCGTCATCGACGGCGGACTCCCCCACCCCGAACCCCAGCTTCAGGTCGGCTACTTCCGCCTCGACCTCGGATACGAAGAACTCAAGGTCGGCATCGAGTACGACGGCTCCTCGCACCTCACCCGCGACCGCATCCGCCACGACCGCCACCGCGGCAACTGGCTGGCCACCCGAGGCTGGCGCATGCGCCACTTCACCGACACCGACCTCTACCGCCACCCCACCCGCATCCTCACCACCCTCCACCCCCTCCTCACCCCTCCCTAACCCCACCCCACCCCACCCCCACCCCCA
>NZ_JAAOTI010000028.1:0-124620 GCF_011297315.1 Catellatospora chokoriensis | reverse complement strand
TGTGCTCTTCCGATCTCCACCCCCCTTCGCTTCGCTCAGGATCCGGCCCTTCGGGCCGGGGATCCCACTTCGTGGGATCGTCTCGCGAAGCGAAGTTTTTCAGTTACGTCTGCCCCTTCGGGGGCCGTCCCTTCGGGACGCAATCAGCTCATGTGGATAACTCTACTCCGGACTCGTACGAGTCTGGCCACGACATGCCGGCCCTTCGGTCCGGCGTGGTCAGCGCGACCACTCCCCTACCTGTGCCAAGCAGCTCGTTGAGCTCGTCGCAGAGGGCCCCAGGCATTCCCTCGACCATGCACCACGATTGCATTGGTATGCACGCTGCTTACTTCTCGCGGTTTCGCTCCTCCTCGCTCGTTGAAACGACACTTCCGTAACAAGGAAATCGGATTTTTGGGCGGAGATCACATAATTGTCTAATCTTCTATAGATAGCTCATAACGACATGTAGCACCCATTGTGGTTCATCTCGTTTGCGAGCTTCCAGTCTCAGCACCTACTTTCAATTATCGAATTACCGATATTTTCAATCCTTTAATCCATTGAGGATTGTTCCCACCGTGAGATCGGCTGAGGGACGCTTCCCCGAGTCCTCTCAGCGCACCTGCCGGGCTTCGGTGGATCCGGTTGGCCGCTTGAACCAACGCGGAACGGCGCACGATGAACGTTTAAGTCGCTCGCCATCCGGAGTCCGCAACGGCCGGGTTCCCCCATGATCAAATGAATCGAGTCTTCCGGTATCCCGCGAACGTGTTTGAGATCCAGATGGAACCAGGTGCTGGGACCTGCTGGCCGTTGGCGAGCTCGACGTCGATCAGGTCACCTGCGCGCATCCGCCCGCCACCTCGCCCAAACAGCGCCACCAACCACCTGGGGCTGACGAGCTGGAAGGCATCGCCCAACCTAGCCGCAGCAGCGCGCAACCCCGGTCACCGGGATGCGCTGGGGCTACCCGCTTGCGCTGACCAGCTCGGCGGATGTGTCCTGCAGCCCATGAGTTCGGCGTCGAGGACCGCGTCCCCGGCGCCGAGCACGTCGCAGCCAGCACCGGGCCCCGCCACCATGTGCCAGCACGACCACCCGGAACGCGCCGTCAACGCTCAGGCCCTCACCTGCACTGCGCTGGAAGCCGACGTCCAGCATCGCGCCGCAGCACGTGCGGGTCGAGATCGACAAGACCACCACGAGATCCTGATCGCCAACATGACCAGCAGCGCCGACCAGGAGATGGCCGCGCGCCACCGCTCCGCACTGGCTGGCCTGCCCGACCGGCAGGTCGGAAGCCAGCCCCAGGCAGTACCCACCAACATTAACGCCGAGCAGGAGCTTGCCGAACAGCACCAGCGCGAGCAGCAGGCCAACGGGATCGAGCTTTAGCAGCGGCAGCGGCACGCACAGGACCCCGTCAACGTGCGGCCCCTGCGCAGCGCTAGCGGGTGCTGTGGGGTTGCCCAGGGTTATAGATCGTCGCCATGCCGACCTGCCCGAGTCGGAGACCGACCCGGGCAACGACTTCTGCTGCATCTTTGACAGGCACCCGGGATCCCCACGTGGCAGCTGTGCTGGGGCTGAGCTATGTCAAGTTCGAAGCGCTCCAGACCGCCGGAGGCCGACGGTTGAAGGTCAGGCGGAGGCAGCGGCTCGCTTGCGGGCGCTGCGGATCCAGCCGTAGGCGGTGTGCTTAGGCACCTGGTAGTGGTCTGCGACGGCGGTCGCGCTGTCCCCGGTCTGGCGCAGCACGTTGTCGAAGTCGTCCGGGATCCGGCGGTAGGTCCGGCCGCCCGCGGCCTTCGCCTTGGCGGTTGTCTTCTTGACCACCTTGGCCTTCGGCACCGCTTTGGACGTGGAGGGGTTGCCGTCGGCATCCGAGGCCGAGCCGGTGCCACGCGCCGCGGGCTTCCGCCAGCCCCATCTTCCGTGGCACCTCAGCCGGCGCGGCGACAGCCGCCCCAGCCTGAGGAGCGACAGCGGCGAGCACCGCGTCGACCAGGCGGTTGAGGTCGAGTACTGGCAGTGTGCTGGGAAGCAGGCCGCCGCCGGAGCTAGGCACCAGCCGCAGTTCGCGACCTGGCCAGCGCCTACGCGCTCGGACCCGACATCGACCTGGACGCGGTGACGCTCGCGCTGGAGCCGGTGACCCAGCTACCGCAGGCGATGCTGCTGCCCACCATGGCAGGGCACCTGGCCGAACTCGGAGCAGCGGTGTCGCAGTGCAACCTGCGTAACAGCAAGCAGGCGTACCACGTTCACGAGACGGCTGTGGCATTGTCTGCGCTGTGCACCCCCCGACCGGCGCCGCTGACGATCTGACCCTGGACGGCGGCGACCTTCCCGACATCGACGCGGTCCTGGCCCACGCGTGCCGGCAGGCCGGCTACGACCCGGCCGGGGCGCAACTGCTGCGCCACTTCTCCAACGCGGTCTACCTGCTGCCAGGCGGCGTAGTCGCGAGAGTGGCCTACGGGCCCGGCGCTGCCGAGCGGTCCACCCGCGCCGCGGCCGTCGCGCACTGGCTCGCCAGGCAAGGATTCCCCGCGGCCGCGCCGCTTCCCGGGCCGGGCAGCGCAGCCCCGTCGCCGGTTGTAGTGCCCGTCGGCGGGCACGACGCCGCCGTGACGTACTGGCCCTACCTTCCACAGCCCGAACAGCTCCGGCCCCCGTTCGAGGTACTGGGGAAGCTTGCCAAGCTGCTGCACGAGGTTCCGGGGCTGCCGCCGGTGCGCCTGCCGCGCTATCGGCCGCTGGCCAGCTTGCAGACCGTCCTAGCACAGCCCGGCGCCGCCCGGGTTCTCGGCGATGCAGCCCTGACCTGGTTGAGCAAACGCAGCGCCCAGGTCGCTGCCACGGTCGACACCGTCTCCTCCGAGCTCGGCGTCGGGCTCGTGCACGGCGACATGTACTCCGGAAACCTGCTGCTCGCGCCAGCCCAGGGTATGCAGGGCTGGCTGCTGGGCGACTGGGACACAGTGTGCGTCGGTCCCCGCGAGGCAGACCTGGCACCCACCGCCGTAGCGACCAGGTTCGGCGACGACGACGCCACGGCGGCGGCCGTGGCCGCCGAGTACGGGCACGACGTGCGGACCTGGGCCGGGTATCCCGTCCTACGCGAAGCCCGCGAGCTGTCCACCCTCAGCGCCCTGGTCAAACTGGCCGGCCGCAGCCCGGACGCCGCAGCCGAACTGCGGCTGCGCACCGACAGCCTCATGTCCGGTGACCTGGGCGTCCGCTGGAACCGGCAGTAACGCCGCACATCCGGGCGCTGACGTCGCCGGTGTCGGTGTGAGGTCACAGCGAAGACCCCGCGGCGTCATGTCAATGTCGTGGCCGCCGCGCCCAGGATCTATCCGCAACCCCGGCGACGGGGAACCGCACGTACATCCCCGTGCAGGTCCTGGTCCCTCGTCGCCGCTTCACGCCGCACCCGCGGCGGTGAGCGGATCGGGAGACCGACGTGCTCGGCGACGACTACCACCGGATCGCGCACCACGACGTGACTGGCGCCCCGCGCCAGCACGCCAGGGCCATCGCGCTCGGCTGCACGGCCGCACTGCTCGCGGAGCTGATCAGCAGCCGCCACGTGACGGCCGCGCAGGGCACCCTGAAGATCGACGATCGCACCCCGCCGCAGGACTCGCTGGCCCACACCATTTCTTCTGGATCACCATCACCGGCGGCCTCGGCGTGCTCATCCTGATGACCATCACGTCCGTGGCCGTCATCGGCTACTTCGCCGCCGACACCCGCGGCGAGCCCATCTGGCGCCGCGTCATCGCACCAGTACTGGCCACCGCCGGGCTGGGCTGGATCCTCTGGCTCACCATCGCCCAGTTCGACGTCCTGCTCGACGTCGACCCCACCTCACCGCTGCGGTGGGCGTTCCCAGCGTCGTTCGCCGTGGCCGCCGCCCTCGGGCTCGCCTGGGCCATCCTGCTCAAGGCATGGCGCCCCGACGCCTACGCCGCGATCGGCCTCGGCGCACACGCGGCCGTGAACAGCAACCCATTCGCCCCGACAACCGCCCAAGCCGCTCGCGCAGAAGCCGTGCGCTGATGCCCACGCCCACCACGCAAGTCGACATCCGGCCAGCAAGGCCAGACGACGCACCCTGGATCACCAAGCTTCTCACCGACGCGTTCCTCATCGCGCCCGTCGGAGACTGGCTCATCCCCGACCTCGGCGAGCGCAGACTCGTGTACGGGACTACTTCGCGATCTTCGTCGCGCACGAGCTCGCCTTCGGCATCGTCGAAGTCACCGACTGCCAGCGCGGCGTGGCGATCTGGCTACCCCGCGACGAGGACACACCCGGCCCCGTCGACTACGACACCCAACTCGCCGCGGCGTGCGGGCCCTACCTGGACAGGTTCAAAGCCCTGGACGCTGTGTTCGCCCAGCACCACCCGCAGCTGGGCTTCCACCACTACCTGCAGTTCATCGCCGTCCAGCCCGGCGAGCAGAGCCACGGCATCGGATCGGCGCTGCTGGACCACCACCACCGATGGCTCGACCACGACGGCATCGCCGCCTACCTCGAGGCGTCCAAGACCTCCAACCGAGACCTGTACCTGCGCCACGGCTACGCCCCCGCCGAACCGTTCTGCCTGCCCAACGACGGCCCGCCACTGTGGCCGATCCGCCGAGCACCCCAGGACCCCGGCACCCCGAGGATCCCGAGGTGCTGACCACCTGACCCCGGCCCAGCACGCCCACACGCCCACCGGCCGACCGTCGGCCTGGGGCGTGCTGGGCCGGCTCAACCGCCCGCCACCAGCCGTCGATCACCGACGGCTCCAACCCCGAGAAACAGGAAACCATGGTTATGGACCACAGGCACCGCCGAAAGCCCCGCCGCTCGACACCCACCGCCGCGGGCGCAGCGGCTAGTGGATGGCGCTGACGGCCCTCGCCGTCGTGCTCACAGTCGTAGGCGCCAGCGTCGCCCACCTAGCCGCACAAATCGACAGCAACCACGGCGCTGGACAGCCGGTGCACATCCCTGTGCCGAAGACGACCGGCCCGCACCCGGCGGCCACCCGGACCCGGTGCTGGCGGCCGGACTGCTGGCCAATCCGCCCGCTGAGGCCCGCGGCCGCTACATCCACATCTCCATGGAGACATGGGCCAACGAGTTCTCCGACACTGATCCGCCCGGAACGCCGCCAGACCTGGTTCGTGTCGGCAAGTCCGGCTCCAACACGGACACGAGGGATGCTTATGCTGTCGCCGGGTTCGGGCATCATCGACCGATGGTGATTGAACCTCCGAGAGCCGACAGCGACGGCCCGAAGCGCACGCGCAATCAGAGTCTCCTGCACGAGCACGCCGGCGTACGGCAGCTGACAGTCGACGATCACAGGTTCACCGTCCCGGCCGGTGGCGGGCGGATGGCGGCGACCTTCCGGCTGCAGTTGTTCACCGCGCCGGGACTGCGCCCGATTGCTGTGGTGACGCAGAAGTTAGGCGAAGGCGCCGGGCCGATCAACCACGCCGAGCACTACGTCGAGGCGATCTGGCGCCAGCGCCTGCCCGACGACCCGCAGCCCCCGATCATGATCGGCCACCTCCTGATGGGCAGTCCCGACGAGGACGGCGTGCGGGATCTCGGATTCAGCCCCATCACGTTCCGGGTCGCCGACGCCACTGAACACCAGGTACAGCGTGGGCCGATATGGGGTGGGACGATGAGCCCGCAAGACCTAGAGCGCCTGGTCGGGCAGCCGGTCGACCCGGGCAGAGGTGGCGGCTTCACGCCGCTGGAGGCACCGTTGGACCCGCAGCAGCGCCTCCGGGTACAACTCGTGGCGCTGCTGCCGCGCTCGGACATCAGCTCACCGGCGTGCATGTCCGCCCCGACGCCGTGGTGGCGACGTCTCGGCCGCCAGATCGCGCCCATCCGTTCGGCGAGGAACTGCTGCTGGTACCACGGTGGTGACTGGCACCGTGTCACCCAGGCCGCGATCGACGTTCTTCACCACGCCGAACTGGCCGGAGGCGACGCCGATGAGGCCGATCTCGCCGCGGCCGGGCTGGCTGAGGACCTGGACCTGTCCATGTGGGAGCGTGAAGCGCTGAAGAGCCTGCTGCTCGACCCAATCGCCCCTGACCGCGACGTCGAAGGCGTGGGCTACATCAACGGCCGCCACCGGGCGCAGGCCATGCTCGACACCGGTGTGCGGCGCACCGTGGTGGCAGTCTGGGAGTTCCCGCCCAACGCGCGGTGAAAGCCGCGAGCCGCGCTGTCGCACACCGGTGCCGCTTCAGCGCACGCAGCACCAGAGTGAGCCCAGAAGACCAGACCGGGTCCGCTCCAGGCTGAGCCCGATACCGACCAGGCGAGAGGCAGCGCGGGCCGGGACTGCGGCCAGTCCATGTGCGAGGCCCACGCACGTTGCCCCGTAAGGCCCAATGCCGCCAGTCCGCCGATTCTTCAGGAACGCCGTCGTCAGCAATGGTCTGATCTTGGAAACACGTGGTCAGCGGCCCGATCGGATCCGGTCAGGCCGCTGGCGACGAGCCGACAGATCGCCGGCCGCCTACCCTGCTTCCGTGGAAGCACCGGCAGGCGAACGGCGAGGCAGGTCATCCGCAGAGGGCTTTGCGCACGACGAGGGCGGCGACGGCAGGTGGGGCACCCTTCACGCCGTGCTGCGGGCCTTGGCCGCTCGGTAGGAGCGCTGGCGGCACGCATTGGAGCAGAACGCCCGATCGCTGCGGCGGTAGGGGCGGAGCGGCCGACCGCAACCCCAGCGTCCACACAGTGGTGGTAGCCATTCGATGTGGCATGGCGTGCGAAACTCCCGGCGCCATGCTTCGGCAATATGAGCCGGGAGTACCGGCTCGGGGAGCATCCTGGCCAGCATGTCCACAAGGGTGCAGAGCCGCAGGTAACTCATGGCTGGTCCACGATGGCCGCGCCGCTGCCTGCGGTGGTAGTGACGTTGGCGGCACCGGCCTGAGCAGTACAGGCGGTCTTTTCTGCTGTGGGTCGGCAGACGGGCAGGACATTCCTGGCAGACCCGTTCCGCACTGTCACCCATAGGCGTCACGGTAAGGCGTTACGGCTAATTCTTACGACTACGTGCGCCTGCATGCCCGTGAACAGGCCGTATGAGCACGCGGTCGGCCAAGATCCCGTCCGGATAAGTTGGTAGACCGGTGCGCAGTAGCATTCACGATTCCTTCTGCACGTCACGACACGCACGTCACGACCGGAAGGATGATCATGACCGTTCGCACCCTACTCGTGCTCGCAGTGAGCGCCGGCGCCGGTGTTGCCCTGGGTGCCGCAACATCTGTCGAGGTGGGGTTCTTTGGTGGCCTCGGAGTGGCGAGCTTGCTTGACACCCTGGTCGAGCCGGCCCGGACGCGGCCAGCGAAGGCGCAGCCGCAGGACCCTCCATGACACGCGCGGGTCGGCTGCGTGGCGGCGGGACCAAGTTCCACCCAGCCGCCGGGGCCAGCTCACTACGTGCGGCGTCGCCGGTTGAGGTCCTTGCCGGCCACGTGCGCGGCGACGGCGTCGACGCCGGGGTTGACGTACCGCTCCAGGGAACGCAGGCTCGCGTGGCCGGACCGGGCCATGAGGATCGCCTGGGAGGTCCTGGCCGCCCGGCTGCGTGGCGTCGGCAGGCGCGACGGCTGGATCTTCTTGAGTGCATGGACGAGAACGAACTCAGCCCGCCCAGTCGAGCAGACCGGGCGGGCTCTTGTGACTCTCGGACCCGCCGCCTGGGTTCTCTTGGCGGAGTGCAAGACGGCGGGCACCAGCAAGACGCAGAGCAGCAGGAACAGCCACCCCCGTCGGCGACGGACGAGCCGTCACCACGTCTAACGCAGCACGGACCTGGCTGTTTACAAAGATCGCGATTGTTTACACCTAACGCCACGACCGTGCCAACCGGGCGCGTAGAACTATCGCGAAGGTCAATCTCTTCTCTACAGTGCGGACAACGGTCACGCTAGGTGTTCTTGGCGGAGTGCAGAGCGGGCCGGCCAGTAAGTACACGCATAGAGGAGTACGGAATGAGCCGCAGCTCGCGGCCGCGCCGACCTTGGCGCGGCCGTCTCACGCATCGTCACCGCCTGCCCTGGTACGCCGCCTGCATCCTGGTGCCAGTGACGCTCGGGTGGACGGCGCAGCAGATCCTGCTACTGACGCCGATCATCATCCTGATCCTGATCTTGGTGCCGCACCATGCACGAGCCCACGCCTGAGCCTGGGCCGCGGGACGAAGACGTCGCAGAAGGCGACGTCTCGGCGGCGTCGGGGTCGGCCGGTCAGCCCGGCCGTCCCCGGCGTCAGCCGGTTCCCCCCGCGCCCACACCCGACCCCGACAACCGCCCGGACGAGACGGTCAAGCCGTCAGACAGCGGCACCCCACCCGCTGTATGGCACCTTGTCGAACGCGCCCAGAGCGGTGACGCTGAGGCGTTCGGCCTCATCTACGACCAGTACGTCCACACGGTGTTCCGGTTCATCTACTTCCGGACCGGCAACCAGCCGCTAGCCGAGGACCTGACCTCGGACACCTTCCTTCGCGCCCTCAAGCGAATCAAGTCATTCACCTGGCAGGGCCGCGACTTCGGCGCGTGGCTGATCACCATCGCCCGCAACCTGGTCGCCGACCACTTCAAGTCCGGCCGGTACCGGCTGGAGGTCACCACCGGTGACGTGCTCGACGCCGACCGCGAGGACCGCGGCCCCGAGAGCAGCCCCGAGACCGCCGTGGTGGACCACATCACCAACGTCGCGCTCCTGACCGCGATCAAGCAGCTCAACCCCGAGCAGCAGGAGTGCATCGTGCTGCGCTTCCTGCAGGGCTTCTCCATCGCGGAGACCGCCCAAGCCATGGGCAAGAACGAGGGCGCCATCAGGGCGCTGGGCTATAGAGCAACTCGCGAGCTGGCCCGACTGCTTCCCGAAGGGTTCGACCCAGAGGCCGGAGGTCCGTACCAGTTCCACCGGCTTAAGGGCCGTCAGCTCCAGGTGATGGACCTGGCGGAGCAGGACAAGTTGTCATCTGCGCAGATCGGACGCCTGAACGGCATCGCGCCCTCGACAGTCCGGGTCTACCAGATGCGTGCCCGCCGAACGCTCAAATCGCCCCCAACCAGGCCCCCTGCGCCCAAAGCGGCGTCCTCTCCGACACCGCGCCGGACCGCCACCGACTTCACCGGGATGGACGTCAGCGCCGCCGCGCTCAACCAGCTCCCGCAGCGTCAACGGCAGGTGGTACGGATGCACCTTGCCGGCGCGCAGCCAGCGGAGATCGCCATAGAGTTGTCGATGGCAAAGGCAACCGTGCGGGTCCACCTCCACCGCGCGATGAAGACGCTCCAGACCAACACGACCCCTGCACCTCCTGGCCGCCGCCGGTCTCGCCGTACACCCTCGCTATGTGGCCGGCATGCCCAACGCGGGGAAACCAAGCGGTGAACGGCGTTTTCGCCGCTGTGGCTGGTGGCGCCCGCTCCGCGACTGCTCCGGGAGACCGACCTGGAGCGGTGCCTTCCTCCGCTGGCATTTAGCGATACGCCACGGCCGGGCACGGCACCCGCAACTGCCTGTGCTCGGTCGTTGCGCGGGGCGGTCGGCGTGCTACTCGCTGTCGGTCTTCCGCCTGGCAGCGTCGGCAAGCCGGCGCTTATAGAAGAGGGGGCACCGGCGTGCTGGCGCCCTCTCCATCTTCCCCTCCTCCGATGACGGGGCTTGGTCCGCCTGCACTCTCGAGACCGCACATCGACGATGGCGCGGCCAGTCGGCTGGGGCATCGAGCCGTTCATAGGGGCTCGGCTCAAGGGTCTAAGGCAGCCTCTGAGCCTGTTCAGGCTCGGGCGGTTATCCACAGCCGGGACTCGCGTGCTTCCGTGGAAGCGGCGGCGGTGCCACGATCAGCCCATGGTCCGCGGCATTCCTCGCTCGCTCACCCTGATCACCATGCACCGTGGGCTCGACATCGGTGAGCACGTCGCCGACTTCGCCCGCCTCCTAGGCGTACGGCCGTGGATGGTCCCTGCCTACTGCGGCGCCCGGGTCCTCGCCGTCCGATGGGAGTGGACCGAAGTGGCCGACCTCCGGTGAACAGCTGCCCTGTCGGGTTATCCCGTGGAGGCGCGCAGCCGGGAGCCGTACGCTGCTCGGCGTGCGTGCGCTGCAGCCGACCGGCCAGAAGGTGAACCTTGGCAACCTGCCCGACTACTGGGCGATGGTCGCTAGGGAGTTTCAGGCGCTGGAGGACCTGCCGTCACTGAGCGAAGCACGCCTGCTGTCCGCTCGGGCGTTCGACGAGTCCCAAGTTGCTGGGCCCCGAACGTACATGGCGGTCCAGCGGTACATAGGCGTTGCCCGGGACAATCACGAGGCCCTGCTTGCTTTGTTGCAGCATCACGGCGCGAGCTTGTGGGCACCGTGGAGCCTGCTGCGGCCGATTTTCGAGGCGTCGTTCTTCGCGACGTGGATCCTCGACCCGGACTCCGGACGGGACCACCGACTGCGCGGACTGCGCAGTGAAGTTCTGAACTCTTACCAGCAGCGCGCACATCTTGCGGCGTTCAAGAGGATTCCAGCGGTCCGCGAGCTGGTTGAGGATGCCGAGGGCCGGCAGGCGCAGGGTTCCATGGCGACATACCGCGGAGGCCGCAGCGCTGGGGGTGCCCTTCGACCAAGCGCACCAGAAGATCAACATAACTAACGAGCTGCCGAAGCTGAGCTTTGTGCGCGGGCAGCACGATTTCGCCGTGTTCCTTGAAGGCACGTGGCGGCTGTTGTCGGGCTTCGAGCACGGCCTTGGCTGGGCTGCGCTCCGCGGTGCCGATCGGGGCGCCGAAACCGAGATTCCGGGCGGTAAGGGCATCTTCTTGTCGATCAACGACGAGGAGTTCGTGAACGCAGCCACGGTGACGTACGCGCTGCTGACAACGGCCTGCCGATTGCTCAGGACCCGGCATCTTGAGCCAGAGCGTTGACGAGAGCCACAGTGCTCCCGGCGGTCCCCGAGCGCTAGATCAGGCGGCACTTGTCGTCCGACCGGCTGAGCACGGGTGACCGTGGGATGGCGGCCGCATCAGCGTCTGCGGTACCAACGCCTGGGGACCTCGGCGGCAACGTGGACGGGGCCTCCGCTGCGGTGGGCTGCCGCCAGCGCTTCGTATTCGGCGTCCGTCGGCGGCTCCGCGAGGAGCTTCCCGTCGTCGACCAACCGGCGCAGGGAGTAGGCACGGTCCACGGATCGCTCGACGTTGATGATGGCGTACTCAGAAAGTCCGCCGGCAGTCAGCTCCTCGACCGCTCTCGCCATCTCCTCGGGATCGGTCACGTTGGACACGCCATACACGGATACCATCCCAGGCTTCCAGCCGAAGCGATGACTCTCCCGGTCCAGGCGGATCTGATGGGCCTGCTCATCGGCGAGCCGCCTCTGGGCCTGCTGGCGCTCTCGCCAGTCATGGAGCGCGGACTTGGCGCCCATAAACGCGAATAACGCAAGCACTGCCGTCGCGATGCCACCAACGCCGTCGCCGAAGTTGCCGAATTCTTGGATGTTTTCGAACACCTCGACACCATAGGGACTCGGCTCAAGGGCAAGCTGCGACCGCCGCACGTCGGTATGGTGTCGGTGCTTCCGCGGAAGCGGCGCCTGCCAGCCGCTGACCAGAAGGCAGCCGAAACTAGCGCCTCATGTTGGCCTGGGCTGGGCGACGCGCACCCAGGAAGGCCTCCCACCTGGCGCCCTGGCCAGCCTCGCGCGATCCCTGGCCGCCCGGAGCACGTCACCGCGACCCAGCTGGCGTACCGATCAGCCGCACAGGGTCCGCAGCTGATGCAGCGAGAACTCTTGCACGCCGGCCTTCCGCTCCTCGTCTCGCGCCCAGCTGGCGATCCGGTCGCGGGCTGGACGGCGTAGCCCTGCAGGGGCCACCACCATCCCGTTCGACTCGACGATCTGCTCGATCAGCGAGGCCAGCTCCGCCGGGCCGGTGCCGCCGTACCCCCAGCCGTAGCCGCGGCCCATCGCCTCCGGCATGAAGTGCAGCGAGCCCGCCGTGGTGCGGACCCAGCACTGCAAGGCGGGGTTGTCGATAATCAGCGTGTCGAGCCGTTCGCCCTCGGGCAGCTCCAGCAGCGTGTACGTGAAGTGCTCCCACTGCTCGGGCTCACCGCCCCCCATCAGGGTGTGCTCGGCGACCACCGGCAGCATGGTCACCGGATCGACAGAGGTCCGCCAGCATACGCAGCCGTCCTCGCCCACAGCCGACCGCGAGTTCGGGTCCTCGTACACGCAGGGGTCCCACAGCTTGCCGCCGTCGCCGGGGCCGGCCAGCATGACGTGCATCGGCGTGGGCTCCGTGCGGACCAGCCGCGCCAGCCACTCCGACGCGTAGACGCTCCTGGAACCTGTCAGCCGCTGAGAAGCGTGCAGGGCGGACATCGGCCAGCCCTGTTCCAGGTACAGCACGAAGTTCCAGTACCCGCGCTTCGGGGCGAAGGTCAGATGCAGGTCTCGGTCAGGACGGTACGTCACCAACGCATTGTCACATAACGATATGACACGGCCGGTGGGTGGACCGCCGGCGGCGGGTCGATGCCCAGGACCTGGTACGTCAGCGGGCAGACCTGCTCCAGATGCCACCCGACCTCACCGGGCCGGGCCTCGACGAAGCCGGCTTCGGCCAGGCGGTACAGCGCTTCGATCACCTCGGGCACCGCCAGTCCGAGGTCGTCGGTGTAAGCCGCCGGACACGGACGTAAATGTAGTGACGACCCGCCACGAACGCACGGGCCGCAGCAGAAGTATGCGCAGAACTGCACCGTCGTGCCCAACACGTTTGCGCCTGTCCCTAGAACCTCCGAGCCCTGAACTGAGCGTGGGTTTCGATGACAACGGAGGAGGGCCCTGCTGCGGGGCCCTCCTCCGTTGTCGTCCAGCGACGGTCGGGATCCTTCTTCAGTCGCGGGCCGCGACGATTGGAACGGGTGCCTGGAGCAGCAGCCCAGGACGCGGATCAGGTCCAGCATCTACGCGTACGCGGTGACGTAGGAGGCGTTCAGCAGTTCCGCGCGGACCAGCTTGACCGGCGAGTAGATCATCGGCGTCCAGTACGACGTTGCAGTGCTGAGCTGACAGATATAACCGAGCCACTTGCGCTGGGTGTAGTTCGTGTCTTACTGGCGGGCAGCAAGTTCCCCGGCTGTGAAGCAGCCGATACCGGTGGGGTACACAGTGACGCGAGCCCAGTTCGTCTTGCATCTGGGTGACCACCGCACCTCGAGCCTGGCACCCGGAATGTCCTTGTAGGCGGCGGTGCCGGCGTCGTCTCCGCAGTGAGTCTGCATGCTGGTCAACCCCGACGATCTGCAGGAGGAGGAGCGGTCCGGCAAGGCCTTGGCAGCAGACCGGCTCGGGGCGATCATCGCCTGCTCGTGGCCGCGCGCCGAGCTGACCGCGCTCGCCCGGCGGCACCGGCCCGACCCGGCCGACCAGCTCGCCGAGCAGATCGCCTTGTGCACCACCAACCGGGAGCGGGCGCGGGTAGTCGCCACCGCGCTGGCCAACGGCACCACCCTGCAGCTGGGCCAGGGCGGTTACCGATCGGACTCGGATGTGGCGGCCATGTGCCGGATGCAGAAGGTGCTGACCAACCCGCTGCGCGAACTCAACGAAGCGGCCGCGACCTTCAGGATCGCCATGCGCCGGTTGTACCGGTCCCGCAACATCGTGCTGCACGGCGGCTCGACCCAGGGCGTGGCCCTGGACGCCGCGCTGCGCATCGCGGCTCCGCTCGTCGGCGCTGGTCTTGACCGGATCACCCACGCGGACCTGGCCGAGAACCTGTCAGCGCTGGACCTCGCGGCGCGGGCAGAGGTCGGTCTGCAGCTGGTCGGCGGTGAGACCGGGCTGGCCGTGGTCGACCTGCTAGAACGGCGGATGTAGCCGGTCCCGGGCATGGAAAAGGGGCCGCGGCCAACACATTGGTGGCGGGGGCCCCCTCGATTCCGTTGCCCATGCTACAGCACGCGCGAGCGGTCTTCCATGCGGCATCCGCTCAGGGCACCGCCGGTCCCGCCGCCCCGGGGCGCTCGGTCGACCCGAGGGCATCGAAGGACGCGAGGGCCTGATGCCAGGCGTCCCTCCACGTGCCGCGGTTGACGTCGTCGGCGAGAGCGGCGTCGACGTGGTCGTCGCGGTCGAGGGCGATCGGCCACAGCGGCGCGGCGCCGGCGGCGAGGCAGATCCGCGCCAGGATGGCTCGGCGTACTAGGTCACGCAGCCGCTCGACGGCATGCGCGGGCATCTCGCCGTCGGGGACGCCGGTGGGCACCGTCGATAGCTTGCCGATGCCTTTGAGCAGGGTCTTGAGCGTCAGCGAGCCGCCATGCACGAGCTTGGAGCGCAGCTCGTAGAGCACCTTGATGTCGTCGAAGATGGCCGTGGCCGGGTCGGAGGACGTGGCGAGCAGACCCGCCGCGCGAGTTCTCAGCCGCAGTGTCACGTCGGATGTGCTCACGCCGGACAGGGCGGCCTCGAACGCGGTGGCTAGGTCCACGATCTGCTCGAACCAGGCGAAGGAGTGGTACGCCAGCACGAACTTGTTCAGCGCCATGCCCAGCGAGGTGAAGACCATGCCGGGCTGGGCACCGTCGACGCTCGCCAGCAGCTTGTCCAAGCCATCAACGCGGGGCACGTCGGCCACGCTGAGCACGATGTCCCTCGCGGCCAGCGGGGTGAAGGAGAAGTAGACCGGTCCGGCTCCGCGGAACCGCTCGAACTGCGGCTGCGGCGGACGGATCGGCGAAGGCGAGCCCTGCACCTCGAACATCGACTCGCTGGACCCGGGCTTGAGCAGCCGGACCAGCAGCATGAAACGCTCGATCCGCTGGGACACCGTGCTGTTGAGACCTTCGAGCTTGGGTTGGCTTTCCTGGGAAATGACGACCGACTCGGGCGGGGCGTACATGTGCAGGTCCGCGTTGACGTAGGTGTGCGCTCCGCCGGGCAGCGCCTCCTCGACGATCTTCAGCAGGCGCCGCGTGTGGTCGTGCGCTGGCGCGTCGACGGGCGCGACGCGCACGTGGGTGAAGTCGATCGGCTGCCCATCCGTGGTGGTCATGTGCGATACCGCGCGGCAGCAGACAACCTCGTAGTCCTCGGCCGCCAGCGCGGCCTCGAGGTCGCGGATCGTCTCCGTGGCCACCGGGCCGTCGGCGGCGAAGTCCTGCCGCCCCAGCCGTGCGACAAAGGTCTCCAGGAACGGGAAGACGTAGGAGCTCGGGAACTCGCGGGCACCAAGCGGCCGTACTGGGTTGAATCGCGAGTACGCGGCCTCGATCGCGCTTTCAAGGGCTTTGAACGCCGGACGGTGCATCACGTCGTCGCCGAAGTAGTCACGGCCGACGCGAAGGTGTCGGCGGTACGGCGACGGCGGGACCACGCCGAGTTCGCGCAGTCTCGACCACGCCTCGCCCAGGAAGGCGCGAGCGGCGGACGCAACGGGGCTGTCTGGATCGGTCACCGCATCAGCATGGCGCACGCGGCACCACTGCCCGGTCGAATAACGTCCGCCATCGAGGCGGTCCGGTGCCCGTCCTCGGCTACGGACGGCTGCGCCACATCGACCTGGACGTCAGCACCACCGGAAGGGGCTCTGCAGTCCGGCCCCGGCAAGCGACGCTTCGGCTGCCGCTGTCGGTCGGCCAGCCCACGAGGAACCGCGCCGGCATCTACGCGCGGTCTGACCGCTGCCTGACGCCCGTGTCACCTGCTGCCAAAAGGTGTCTCGGCGTCGGCCCGGCCGGCGTCGAGGTGGTCGCACGCCAGCCAGCCGCCGCAACCGTCGACCTCGGCGGCGACCTAGTCCATGACGATGGCGGTCGAGGGGCGGTCGTCCATGGTCAATACCAGAGGCGCTCCGGACTCTGCCGTTACCTCGTCGACCACCGCACCGAGCCGCTTATACAGCTCGGCCAGCACTACCCGATCCGAGTCGAAGGTGGTGGCCATGCTGGGTGAGTCGGGGTAAAGGATTCCAGAGTCGCAAGCGAACACGAACAGCATCGTGCCGACCTGTCGCCCGGAAAGCTGGACCCGCACCGTGTCGCCGTCGAGCTGCTCCTTGCGCTGCTCCTCGATCGGAAACCAGCCCTTGCGGCTCTGGCAGAACCGCTCGATGAACGCCAGCGTGTGAGCATGGCAGACCATCGTCATGGTGCTAAGTCCAGCAGTCTTGGCCAGCCGTTCCTCGTAGCGGAGGTGCCATTCGTACCAAGCTTGCTCCTTCCGCTCCCTGAGTGCCCTGGCATCTGCCCGAGATTCACGCCACTTGCCCAACATCACAGACCGATCTCCCCTCGTTGGCGAGGCCCATCGGACCATTAAATCAGCGCCATTGACTAGTGGCGATTATCCACTCTGGACTGTCGGAAGATCAGCTATTCGCTGGCAGGCGACATGAGCGTTAGAAGCCCATGCCAGCACTGGCCCGCCGGGCGCTTCCATGGAAGCAGTTGCCTGCTACCGCGCCTGCCGCGGCGTAGGCGGAGCGAACCGGGACATGAAGTGGTCGTCCTGCCACCAGAAGTTCGCCTCGGGGCCGTCCTGGACGTCAAGCTCCACCGGGTAGATCAGCAGGTATCGCGCATCCGACGTCTCGGCGGCCGCCAGCGTCATGGCCAGGCCTGCGATCATCTGCTCGCGGTACTCTGACCTGCACCGGCCCAGCCATACCCATCGGCCAGCAGCGCAAGCCTTGACCCGATGATGCTGGTCGTCGCCCAGGTCAGCCACTGCGACCACCTGAGTCACCGAATCGGCGCGCACCACCCCGAAGCCGGCCGGGTCGTCATCCACCAGTAGCCAGACATTCTCTTTTGCAGTCATACCACATGATCTACATATCTAAGCGGGTTAACCAATGCAACACGCCCATAGCGGGCGACGCTCATTGCTGGCGCGCTCGACAGCCACTCCCAGACACCGCGGTGTAGACACGGAAGAGGTGCAGCGCCCCAACGGGGCAAGAGCGCTGCACCTCGAACCGTGACGGGCTAGTAGTTCAGCCGATCGAGCCCCGGCTCCGGCCCGCGCCCGGTGTTGGCGCGGGAAGTCCACCAGGCCGCGTACTCCGCGACCGCCCTGTCCGGCTCGGTCACACCTTCCTCCGTGAGTGCTCAGCCGCCGGCTCGGCCACGGCGAGGGCACCGCCCGGGTCGCGTCGTCAACGGCAGCGGCCAGGTTGGCCAGCTCCGCCTCCCGGCGAGCCAGCGCCGTCCGCAGGGCCTTGAGGTCCTTTCGCTTGAAGACCGGCTGGACCGTGCCGATGGTGGCCCTCAGCCCGCGCAGGAACACCAGCACGTGCCACGGCGGCAGCTGTAACCACCGAAGATGAGCTTCAGCCCGGCCTGATCCCAGATGATCTGCGCGGCCGCCTCGCCCCACTTCCAGGCCATCTGCGCCTTGCTCTGGAAGCCCAGCTGCATGGTGATGCCCCGGCCCGCCGAGTCCGACGCGATGCGGTGCAGGGGCAGCGGGCACATGTTGGCGACCTCGTCGAGGGTCAGGCTCAGCCCGGGGTCCAGCCGCCCGCCCGGCTGCCGGGTGGACAGCAGCTTGGCCTGCTCGAAGATCGCCGACACCAGGGCCGAGAACAGCGGCGCGACACCGCCGTGCTCACGGTCGTTGGCCAGTAGGTACAGCGTTCCCTTCTCGCGGATGAACTGCGCGACGTCGAACTGCTCCTCGGCCGCGCCCAGCGCCACCGCGGCGACCGTTGGATCCTGCAGCCACTCCAGGGCTGGGATGACACCCGTCGTGATCGAGGTCCGGGTGGCCACGTTCGTGCTGGCCAGGTGTGACCAGTTCTCGATCATCGCCTCTGACGCCAGCGAGCGCCGCAGCATCGACCGCACCTCGTTGTCGTGGTCCTCCGGCCGCGACACCCACGTCAGGACGTCCATCATCGTCGCCCCGCCCAACGCCGCGGCGTGCAGCGCGGCACCGAGCACGCGCACCGCCTGGCCCTCCCAGAACTCGCGGTCGCCGACGCCGCCCATGCCGCGGGCGCCGGCCACCATGTTCGCGGCCCGCTGGCGCGCCTCCGTGGGGTCCTCGCAGCCGATGATCGGGTTCCAGCGCAGGTTGCTGCGGTAGCGGTCCGAGCCGTCGCCCAGCTGCTCCGGGTTGAACACGTACACCGGCCCGATCGGCACCCGCGCGGCAACGGTCAGGTCGACCAGGTCCACCTTCGTCGTCGTGGCCACCGCCGCACCTCGGGCGTCGACCAGGAAGTTCGCCATGGTCACGGTCTTTCCGGCCTGCGTCGGCGCCAGCAGCAGAACCATCCGCTCGTACGAGGTGTAGACCCACTGCCGACCGACGCGCACGACCCGGAACCCCAGCTCACGCCATGGGATCCGCCTGCGCTCCCACCAGCTCACGTCGCCGTAGGCGGTCGGCCGCAGCACGTGGGCCTGGCCCCGCAGGTGGCGTACCCCGCCACCCGCCACACGTCGAACGGCGAGGCCAGCCCGTCGCTGTTGCGCGACCGGTGCGCGATCCCCGAAACCACCCGCTGCGGTGAGGACCGCTGCCGCCACCTGTGCACCATCAACATCAGCCCGGCGACCGCTAGCGCCAGCAGCCACCAGCGCAGACTCGGCCAGACCTTCATCATGAAGATCGCCGGGATGCTGTCGGGCTTGTCGAGCTGCGTGTTCCACCACGCCAGCCCGGCGGCCACCAGCAGCAGCCCCAGCCTGCCCGCGGAGCTCGAGACCCGTGCATCGGCCGGGTGCTGGCAGTGCGCAAGCCCAGGAAACGGTGAGTCGCCGGGGCGTACGCACCTGGGCCGAGGTGGCGGTTCCCTGCCGGGTACGGCGATCGGGGTGCAGCGCAAGCTGACGCGGCTCGGCACGCAGATGTCGGCCCCGCCCCTACGCCGGATCGGTGATCCGGCCGGCCTGGCATGTTCGGCGTTGAGACAGTGGCGGATTCGTGATCGCCGCCATTGAGGTGTCGGCAAGAGCCTGCGTGGGCACCGAGGCCGAGCTGGGTGACAGCCTTGCTCACGCGGGCGACGACCACGGCCCGCCCCGCGGTGCAGATCGCCCTGGCACAGCCCGTCGGCCCCCTGCACCGCGTGGCCGAACTCGATCGCAAGAAGGACCGAAGGTCACGTGCCGGCCGCCGGGTCGCAGCCACTGCCCGAGAACCGGCGAGCTGCTCCAGCGCGTCGACGCCCGGCTTGGCACTGACGTCCGCGCTCACCTCGGGCATACTCGGCGAACACGTCGCCGGGCCGTGTCAGAGGACGGCGAGCGCCTTGGTGATGTTCCCTTCGGCCAGGTCCAGCATCCACTGTCGGTCGGGGAAGTCGGTGTCGGCGATCCGTTGCGGGCCTTCGATCAGTGACAGCACTTGGGCGTACCGGTACAGCTCGCACCGGTACGGGTCGAGGTCGACCGGGCGCAGCAGCGGGTACGCGGCGCCGAAGCGCAGGTGCAGGAAGGCGTGCTCCCACTCGACGTCGAAGTACGTCAGGCCCTCGATGTCGATCAGGACCGGTTCGCCGTCGGGGGTGACGAGCACGTGGTCCGGCCCGAGTTCGCCATGGACCAGCCCGTAGGTTTCGCGGGCCGTGACCGCGCCGCGAAGGTCGCGTACGTGCGCGGCGATCCGGTCGTGCGCGTCGGCGATCCGGTCGTCGCGGGCGGCTGCGGCGTGGAGGTGGCCGAGCGCACGGTCCACGATGACGTCCTCGGCGCGACGTTGCCGGGATGCCTCGCCACGGTCGGCGGCGGCGGCGAGCCTGCCGTACCGCGGGCCGAGGCTGGTGTGCATCCGGCGCAGGGCGTCGCCGAGCGCGGCGAGCGGCGCGGCAGCGGCAGCGGAGTCTTGTTCCATCAGCTGTTCGAGGGTCACCGCTCCGGCGTCCTCGATGAGCGCGAGGTCGGCGTCGAGGTGACGGCCGTCGCGGTCGAGCATGAGCAGCCGCGGAACCCGGACGTCGGCCGCGGCCAGGGCGGCGTGGTTGACGGCGAACAGTTCGGCGCCGGACGCGTCGGTGAACGGGTCGTCAGGCACGGTCGGCGACGGCGGCCAGTAGTTCTCCCCGGGAGCCCATACGTAGGCGATCGTGGTCGTCTGGTCGTCCAGGCGCAGCCGGTAGACGCCCTTCTTCGTGCCACCGGTCAGCCGGTCGAGCGCGACGAGCCGGCGGGCGGCACCGAACTGGTCCGCGACCAGGTCGCGGAAGTCGTCCGGCCGCAGGAAGGTCCTGTTCATGATCGCCCTTCGTCGGGTGGAAACGCCATGATCCCCCGACCGCTGTTGCCCGGCAAACTGGTCGGGGCATGGCAAACCCGTGCAAGGGCAACTCCGGTCGACGTACGGCCGGGCGATGATCGATCACGATGGCTACTTCGGAGAGTCCCTCGCGCAGCCGTACGACGACTCGTCGTCGGACATGTTCCAGCCGGATGCTGTCGGGGTGACGGCTGACGTGCTCACTGAACTCGCCGCCGGTGGGCGTGCTCTCGAGCTCGGGATCGGCACCGGGCGGGTCGCTGTGCCGCTGGCCGAACGTGGCGTGCAGGTGCACGGGATCGACCTGTCCCGGGCGATGGTGGCCCGGTTGCGGGCCAAGCCCGGTGGCGGTGCGATCGGGGTGACGATCGGCGACTTCGCGACCACGACCGTGGACGGGACGTTCTCGCTGGCTTATCTCGTCTTCAACACGATCATGAATCTGACCACGCAGGAGGAGCAGGTCGCCTGCTTCCGCAACGTCGCCGCCCACCTGGCGCCGGGTGGCTGTTTCGTGATCGAGGTCATGGTTCCCGAGCTGCGTAAACTTCCGCCGGGACAGCGGGCTGTCCCGTTCCACACCGGCGCGAGCGGGTGGGCGTTCGATCTGTACGACGTGGCCACCCAGCAGATGAGCTCGAACTACGTCGAAGTCGTCGAGGGGCGGGGCAGCTTCCGGTCCATTCCGTTCCGGTACGTGTGGCCCGCCGAACTCGACCTGATGGCGCAACTTGCCGGGCTGCGGCTGCGCGAGCGCTGGGACGGCTGGTCCCGTGCGCCGTTCACGGACGAGAGCTCGTCCCACGTCTCGATCTGGGAGAAGCCGACCGACTGATGTCGGCCGCCGGCGGGCTCCCCCGTCACGACGACGGCCGGTGTATGCCGTGTCGGGCACTTGCGGGCAACTTCGGGCCGACACGGACCGGAGTTACCGAAGGAACACACTGTGTGCCTATAGCGTCACTTTCCGTCTGGAAGCTGGCCGGGTACTGCGGGTGTTCCGCGGTCATCACCAACGGGGGTTCAACATGTCCGTATCCAGTATCGCGCGATGGGCCGTCACGGCTGTCACGGTCGCGGCAGGGGCGCTGGCCGGGTCGGTCGCGGCGGCCGCGGCGCCGGTCACGCCGCCTGCCGGGCCGCCGAGCAGGTTCGAGGTGCCGCTGACCGGGCAGGCCACCTTCGCCGACCTGGGCACGCTCACGTTCACCGGCAAGGTCCACGTCGCCGTGCCGCCGAACCCGATCAGCCCGCAGGGCCTGCGGATCATCCACACCCGGCTGATCGACGGGCTCGGCACCGGCACCGGTGTCTCCTGCGAGGCTCGTGGCAGCCAGCACTTCCGGCTCGCGACGGCCAGCACGCTGGAGTTCACCGGCACGTACAACATGGTGCCGCCGAACCCGGTCAAGCCCGGCGACCCGGCTGAGGCGTGCTGGGGCAAGCGGCTGAACGTGGCGTTCACCGTCAGCCTGGACGACGCGGGCAACGTGGTCGGGCAGCCGACGGCGACGGCCGTGGACCCGGTCGAGGATCCGCAGCCCTGAGCTGGCCGGGTGTCGTGGGGCGGCACGGATCGACCCGTACCGCCCCACGGTCTTGTGATGGCCCGGAATGCGGCAGAATCACCTGATGATCAACCCGTATCAGCAGGCCGGATACCGAGTACGCGTCGACTGGGGCCCGTCGGGCGCGGACGCTGTGGGCGCGGGAGCCGCGGTCGTGGCGGTGGTGGACGTGCTGTCGTTCACCACGGCGCTGACCGTCGCGGCGGACCTGGGCATCGAGGTGTTCCCCTACCGGTGGCGGGACGCGAGCGCGTTCGAGTACGCCCGCCGGCATGACGCGCTGCTGGCGGTGGGCCGTTCCGAGGTGGACGCCCGGCATCCGGTGAGCCTGTCGCCGGCGACGATCCGGTCCGCGGCCGGGGTGCGGCGGCTGGTGTTGCCGTCGCCGAACGGGTCGACGATCGCGCAGCGCCTGGCCGAGACGGGGGCCACGGTGGTCGGGGTGTCGCTGCGCAACGCGGCGGCGGCCGCGGCGTGGACGGCGGCGCGGCTCGCGGACGACCCGGACGCGGTGGTGGCGGTGGTCGCAGGAGGTGAGCGGTGGCGGGCCGACGATTCGCTGCGTCCGGCGGTGGAGGATCTGTGGGGCGCGGGGGCGTACGCCGACGCCCTGGACCGGCACGGGTTCGGGTCGCTGTCGCCGGAGGCGGAGGTCGCCGCGGCGGCCTACCAGCGGGTGGCGGGACGGTTCCCGCAGGTGCTGCAGGACTGTGCCAGCGGCCGCGAGCTGACCGGCTACGGGTACCCGCAGGATGTGGCGATCGCGGCGGAGGTGGGGGCGAGCCGCGTGGTGCCGGTCCTGGCGGGGGCGAGCTTCCGGGCCGATACGGCCGGGTGAGCGGCCGCAATACGGTGGCGGCGCCCGGCCGGGGCTCGTACGGTGGCCCGATGCCTGAGTTCGTGCCGGGTCTTGAGCTGTGCCGGGTGTTCTACGTCGAGGCGGTGCGGCCGCTGCTGGACGAGGCATTCCCCGGGTTGGCGCACGCGGCGGCGCGGGTGGGCGCCGGCTCGGAGGTCCTCGGCTTCGACACGGCCCGCTCGACCGATCACGACTGGGGTCCGCGGCTGGAGCTGTTCCTGTCCCCCGCCGATGTCGCCCGCTGTGGCGCGGACGTGTCGGAGCTGCTGGCGCGGCGGCTGCCGAAACGGGTGCTGGGCTGGTCGACGCATTTCGCGCCGCCGGACGCCCGGGTGCGGGTCATGGCCGACACGCACGGCCCGGTCGCGCACCAGGTGGTGGTCACCGAGGTCGGCGGGTGGTCGGCGGGGCTGCTGGGCTTCGACGGCCGGGCGCAGCCGTCGGCGCGGGACTGGCTGGCGGCGCCGACACAGATCCTCGCCGAGGTGACCGGCGGGGCGGTCTATCACGACGGGCCCGGCGAGCTGACCGCGTTGCGGCGACGGCTGGCCTGGTACCCCGACGACGTGTGGCGGTACGTGCTGGCGTGCCAGTGGACGCGGATCGCGCAGGAGGAGGCGTTCGTGGGCCGGTCGGCACAGGCCGGCGACGAGCTGGGCAGCCGCGTGAACGCGGCGCGGCTGGCCCGGGAGGTGATGCGGCTGTGCCTGCTGCTGGCGCGGCGTTACCCGCCGTACGGCAAGTGGCTGGGGCGCGCGTTCGGGCAGGTGCCGCAGGCGGCAGGGGTCGCGGCGGCGCTACGGGCGGCGCTGGCCGCTGATGAGCCGGGGCCGCGGCAGGACGCGCTGTGTGACGCGTACGAGGCGGCCGGCGGGTGGCAGAACACGCTGGGGCTGGCCGAGGTCGTCGACGCCCGGCGGCGGCCGTTCCACGACCGGCCGTTCCCGGTCATCGGCGCGGACCGGTTCGCGGCGGCGCTGACGGCACGGATCGCCGATCCGTGGCTGGCGGGCCTGACACCGGTCGGCGCCGTCGACCAGTTCGTCGACAGCACCGACGTGCTGTGCCGCCCGGCGGCGGCACGGGCGGTGACGGCCGCGGCGTACGAGGTCAGCTGAGGTCACAGGCGTCCAAGGACTTGTCGTACCCGGCGAAGAACGCGTCGGTGCGCTGGACGACGGTCCCATGCGACTCCGGGGCGAACCACGGCTGGCCTTCGGGGTCGCCGACGGCGAGCAGCCCGCGGCGGAACTCGGCGAGGTCGCCGTCGGCGAGCCGGAGCTGGTCGGCGCGGACGGAGTCGCCGAGGTAGGCGCCGGCCATGCAGTCGGCCTGGAGTTCGTGGTCGATGCCGTAGCGGTGTTCGATGCCAAGGCGGGCCTGGACGGCGTGGGCGTATTCGTGGCCGAGCAGGTAGTAGACGAACGCGTCGCCGATCTTGCGGAACGCGACGACGGCCCAGTCGGCGTCGTAGGCGATGAAGTCACCCGCCGGGCAGTAGACGGCGTTGTCGGCGGGGATGGGTTCGCGGCCGCAGGCGAGGTCGCCGGCGTCGCGGTAGGGGGTGATGGTACGCACGGGCGTGAAGGCGACGCCGGAGGCTTTGAAGACGCCTGACCAGTAGGCCTCGGCCTGGTTCACGGCGCCGCCGGCGTCCTCTCGGAACTCTTCGACGGTCATGGCGCCGTCGGATTCGCGGGCGGTGGTGGGTGCGTTGCCGGGCTGGGGTGCGGTGTCGTCGGGGGTGGCGGGTTCGGGCAGGGCGCCGCAGCCGAGGGTGAGCGCGGCGGCGACGATGAGCGCGATGGTCCAGCGGGGGCGGGCGGGCATCTGCTCGGTCCTTTCGCGGGGTGTCTTCTGTTGTACCCGATGCCCACTCGCGGTCGTGATCTGTCGATTGGGGCGCGGTGAGTTGGGCCGCTCCCCTACGCTCGCGGCGTGAAAGGGTTCGCACGGCGGGAATTCCAGCTGATGCTGCTACGACGAATGTCCGACTTCCAGCCGGACCTGGTAGAGGCGGCATGCACGGAACTGTCGGCCACCCATGCGCAGTACATGGAAGCGCACAACCGGTGGCAGACGATGCTGCGATCGAAATCGACACCCAAAGGGCTGTTGTTGTATGAGGCGGTGTTGGGTCCGGCCGATGAGCGGCGGCAGGTGCCGTACGGCGATGCGGCGCTGACGGCGCACCGGTGGCGGCTGGCGGGGTTGTGGCCGGAGCTGCGCTGGGAGGCGCTGGTCGGCACGGAGGACTTCGTGCTGCACGGGTGGCTGGCGCGGGCGCCGGACTCCGCCGTGCCGGAGTTGGGGCCGGCGCAGGGGCTGGCACCGTGGTCGTGTGTGGTCGATGACGTGCTGGCCCGGTTCCCGGGGGCGCGGCAGCGCGATCCGCAGGCGCCGGCACGGTGGGGAGTGGACGTGCCGGTCGACGGTGGTCGGGTGTGCCGGCTGATGTTCGTGCACGGGCTGCTGCAGCAGGTGGCGCCCTAGGCGGCGCGGACCGGGTCGCCGGGCCTGATCCGGCCCGGGTGCAGGACCTGGGCATAGACGCCCGCGCAGGGCTGCAGGCCCAGCGCGGGCAGCGGCACGACCCGGTGGTGGCGGGCGAGCACCCGCAGGGCGTCGGGATCGCGGGGCAGGCCGCCGTGGGCGAGGGTGGGGATCGCGCAGCGTGGTGTGGAGACGATGACGCGCAGCACGAGGTCGTCGCCGATGCGCAGCTCACGGCCGACCCAGTCGTCCTCGGGAAAGCCGTCGGCGGTGGTGTCGACAACAATGTTGGGCCGGTAGCGGCACGGGTCGGCGGTGCGGCCGGGGTGCAGCGCAGTGATGCGGCGCAGGGTCGCGGTGGTGAGCAGGTGTACGGGCGCGAAGTCGAAGAACGTGCCCGGCGCGGCGCCGCCGAGAGTGCTGGTGACCAGCGGCAGGGTCGCGGTGATGCCGTCGCGCAGGACCGCGTCGGGGTCAGCGCGGTCGAGTTGGGCCTGTTCGGGTGGGGTGGCGGTGAGCACGACGGCGCGGCCGAGCAGCACCGACAGGGTGTTCGCGGCGCCCGGGTCGGTGCTGTGCACGTCGACGCCGGGGCCGGTGATGCGTACGCCGTACCGGTCGGTGGTGGCGGTCAGCGTGAGCAGCCGCTGCCAGAGCCGGGGGTGTTTGGCGCTGGCGATGCGGCCGGTGGTGGTGTCGCGCAGGGCGAGGGCGCGGTCGCCGGTCAGGCCGGTGCCGGTCACGTCGGCGGCGTCGAGCTGTTCGCCGAGCAGGGATTTGACCGGGTACCGGTGCAGGGTGGCGACCGCGGCCCTCGCGCCGGTCACGGATTGGCGCGTTCGGCAGCGGCGACGACGTTACGGAACAGCATCGCGACGGTGGTCGGGCCGACACCGCCGACGCGGGGGGTGATCGCCCCGGCGACGGCAGCGACCGACTCATCGACGTCAGGCAGGATGCGGCGGCCTTCGTAACGCACCCCGCCACCGACCACGACAGCACCGGGCTTGACATGCTCGGGCTGGATGATGCCAGGCACACCGGCGGCGGCGATGAGGATGTCAGCGCGGCGGGTGTAGCGGGCCCAGTCCTTGACGCCGGTGTGCACGACGGTGACGGCGGCGTCGGCGGTGGGGCGCTTCTGCGCGAGCAGCATCGCCAGGGGACGGCCGAGGGTCGCGCCGCGACCGAGGATGACGACCTCACGGCCGGCGACGCCGATGTCGTAGTGGGCGAGCAGTGCTTCGATACCCGCGGGCGTACACGGCAACGGGCCGGGGATGCCGAGGGCGAGGCGGCCCATGTTCATGGGGTGCATGCCGTCGACGTCCTTGTCAGGGTCCATCGCCTGCAGGGCGGCGTTGTAGTCGAGGTGGCCGGGGATGGGGTACTGCACGAGCATCCCATGCACGGCCGGGTCGTCGTTCCAGGTGGTGATGACACGCTCCACGTCAGCCTGCGACGCGGTGGCGGGCAGGTGCTCGTGCGGGGACGCGAAACCGAGTGCGGCAGCCTGCTGCTGCTTGATGCGGATATAACCCGCGCTGGCGTCGTCGTCGCCGACGAGCAGCGTAGCCAGGCTGGGGGTGATGCCGCGGGCGCGCAGGGCGGCCGAGCGGATGGCGACGTCGGCGAGGACCTCATCGGCGACGGGTTTGCCGGGCAGCAGGCGGGCGGTGGTGGGCGCGGACATGCGACTCCTTCACACCCGCAGACCACCAGCGTAAAGGCGCTGTCTGGCGCGTCCACGACGTACTCCCTGACGTGCGTCGATGCCAACGGGAACAGGTCCAGCATGGCCTGAGTCGCATAGTGCGGGGTGCTGTGCACCTGCACCGTGTTGCCGTACCCGTTACCGACCGACGCTGGCACGTAAACCTTCTCCATTTTCTTGTCCCCCATCGCTTTGACACGTGAGCTTCGGATGCCGGGTACCTCGGTGGGCACAGCAGGGCGTACTGGTCGCCTTCGGCATCATCGCTGACGATGGTGGCGGCAGGCTGGCAGACGGGGCCCGTGTCTTCCCGAACCGCCCGTTCGTCGTGAGGACGAACAGAACGGCTAGGGGTTGGTCCGCTCCCGGTTCCAGCTCACCCCGATACCTCTTGAAACTGCGCCACGACGAAGCCGGTTGCCGTGCTGGTGAACACGTCCCGGACGACGACTAGTGTGTCCACCTATGGGAGCCGCTTACAAGGCCGTCCAACTCGGGGCAGACATGCTCATGACGGACGGTGAGGTCATCCATCCGGTCCCGCCGGGCGTCTACGAGTCGGGCCTCGGGTCGGTGGCGACCCGGCTGGCCAGTCGGTTCGGTGACGAGGGTGTCGTCATGGTGGACCTGGACGCGGCCCGCGCAATGCGCCTGCCCACGACCCGCGCCGAGCTGGCCGCCGTCGAGGGCGACCACGTCCTGTTGCGCGAGATCCGGTCAGGGGGTTGGGAGGTCAAGAAGCTCACAGACTGGACGACGCTCCGCCGTGAAGGGCTCTCACTGCGGGTCGGCATCCTGCCCGCGATCGAACCGGCCACGTTCCCGCTGCTCGACCCCGACCCTGCCGACGGCATGGGCACCTTGACGTCCCTGGCGCTCTGGCACCGGGTCACAGGCAGTGCGTACCACGGCACGACTGGAATTGCCGGCACGGCCGTTCTCAGCCGTGTTACGTCAGTCGGCGTGAAGAAGCTCCAGCCGACGTGGAAGCCCAAAATCGCCTTGGTCCCGGGATTCGAGGACGATTTCCACGCGGACCACTTCCGCGCCCCCGTGTCCGGGATGAAATTCGCACACGCCTACGACGCGAACCGTGCCTACATCGCAGCCGCCGCAAACGCGATTCTGGCCCCGTGGCAGTTGAAGCAGGGCGGAGTGAAATTCGACCCGAAGATGGGCGGCTGGTGGTTGTGCGAACTGTCGCCGTGGAATGACAAGCGGATGCCCGACCCCGCAGGTTACTCACAGGAGAATGGGCCGCGCTGGATCTCCACGGCGACGGTTGCGCTACTCCAGCAGTTGACGGAGGAAGGCGTCTACGGTGGCGTGCGGATCAAGGACAGCCGCATTTCCCCCGGGTCGGAATTGTTGCGGCCGTGGGCTTGGAAAATGCGGGACGCTTACGCGGCGGCGGCCGGGGCGACGGACGACCCGCGCGACGCTGAGCGGGTTTTGAAAGCGCTCAAGGAAGCCGGCCGTAAAACGCTCGGGATGCTCGCCAGCGAAACCAACTGGATCTATCGGCCGGACTGGTGGTTCTCCATCATCGCCACGGACCGCGCGAATCGCTGGCGAAAGATGTGGAAGACGGGCCGGGAGCAGAACCGTTGGCCGCTGTGGATTGACGTGGACAATGTGTGGTATGCCTCCGATATCGAGGACGGCACCGCCGCAGTTCCGACCGGCTGGAATCTCGACCCGACCGGGCTGAAGCTCGGGGCGTATAAGCACAAGGCGACCCGTAAAAGCCGTGTTGCGGGAAACGGGGATGGCAAATGAGCGGGTTGGGTGACCGCCTGGTCAACATGATGCGCGGCCGCGAAATCCGGCAACCCCCGATGACCTTCCGCGAGAAGGCGGAGGAATTGCGGCGTACCGCCGGCGTCACGAACGGTGCCAAAATCGCGGGCGTCGACAGGCGTACATTCCAGCGTTGGTTCGAGAAATGGAACGCAGGTAAAAACCCGAAACCGCGGAAGCACTCGCTGGACAAGCTCGATTTCGGCGTGCGTCGGGCGTGGGTCGCCACCGCGCCCGCCGACGGGGCCGTAGTACTAAACGTGAAGGACCGGAACGACACGGCCCGTGCGGTCCGCACGATCACCGCCAAGCAGCTCAAGCTCTCCCCCGGCACGATGACCCGCGTCGCGGACGTTTACGTGGCCACGGGCGACGCCGAGGCAGCAGCTGCCGCGTTCCTGGCCGGCGTTCAGGACCGCTTCTACCGGCGGTGGCTCACACCTCCTCGGAGCGACAGAGACGCAGCCGCGTGGGACCGCTCAGGCGGCACCGGTGCAGCGTCTGCCGGGGCCGGTGCAGAAGCAGGCCACGTCCCTAGCCCTCGACATGCCGAAGGCGAAGACGAGTTCGAGGAAGAGGACCTGGACGAGCTCGCCGGGCCAGAGGTCCCGGAGACGGCCTACGACGAGTTCATGGACGCCATCTACGACGAGAGCGTGGCCGAGATCCCCGATGAGGAGGTCTATGGTGGCGATGTCCAGTAACAGAGGTATTGCGCCGAGGCCGGATGCCGAGTCTGGCCCCGCTATGTCTGCTCGACCGCATCCGACATCTGGGACCACCTGAGGGACCGAGACATCTGCGCGGCCGCTGTATGACCCCCGTGCCGAAAGAGTATCCCCCGTGGGGGATGTCGGGCACCTGGCTCGGCCATGGACGTGGCCTGCCACCTGCGCTGTTGGTTCGTGGTGATCGGGATTCCGGTCGGCACTTCGGCGACCGACCGGTTCGCCGGCCGGTCCACCGGCCGGTCCACCGGCCGGTCCACCAGCCGGTTCTGCGATCATCGCCCACCCGCGCTGCGGCTTGAACAACCCGTGTAGGTAAACGCTGCCCAGGTCTCGGGTGGCGGCGCGTGAGTTCCAGAGACCCGGCCGAGGCACTGTGGACCCTAGTCCGACGCGGGGGCGCTTGGTTCCCGCGGTGCTCGCGCTGTGCGAATCTGCGCGCCACCTCGAGCAGCGGACCCCCTCACACCCCGGCGTCGGCAACGGCGACGGCCGTACAGGCGTCGGCTGCGTGATGGCCCTCGCCGTCACACCGCTCGTTGGCCAACAGCACTTCGACGGTCGTGTCCGTCAGGGCGGAGCCACGGCCCAGTGTGCTCTGTTGGCCAACACGGCGCGCCGAACGGACTGTCGGTGCGGCCGACTTCCGCTGCTCAGGTCGCTGTTGGCCAACAGTGACCTACATCACTGTCGTGATCGGCCCAACAGGCGCGCTATTCGAGGGCATGAAGACATCACACAACCGCCCGGTCGGCGCTGCGACGCCATCGGCCCGGCCGACGACGGCGGATGCTGCCCGGCGATCCGCGCCACCTGGCGCCACCGCACGACGTGCCATCTCTCGACGCGCTCACGCCACGGCAGGCACGAACCCGCCTTCACCCCGGTGCATGAACGCGGTGAAGCACGCTTCCGGACGGGGTGAACACCAGTACCGAGCGGCACGAAGCACAGCACCGGACGGGGTGAAGCGTGCTTCGTACAAACCGTCCTTGAACCATAAAGCACCAAAACACGCACGCGTGCGCGAGCACCGCGTCGCGCCGCCCCGATCCGACGTCGGCCGGCCGACGCCTGCCGGTTCGGTACGGCCTCCGCACATCGACGCTTCCCCCGTGCCTCAAGCAGTCCGCCCGCGACGGGCGGCAGCCGCATGGTGACCACGACCGGCGCCTCAGGCCGCGGCTGGGCGTACCTCGGCGCGGTCCTCGGCGGCACCGTGTCGGTGGCCGCCAACATCGCCCACACCTATCTCGACCACCAGGACCCACCTGCGCTGGCTGTCGCGGTATCGGTGTTCTGGCCGGTCGCGCTGTTCATCGCGGTCGAGATCCTGGCCCGTGTCGACTGGCCGGCAGGCCTGCGCTTCGCGGTGACCCGGTGGGGCATCGTCCCGGTCGCACTGGTCGCCGCAGTCGTGTCCTACCGGCACATGGCCAGCCTCCTGGCCAGCTACGGCGAGGACACCATCACGGTCACCCTCGGCCCGATCGCCGTCGACGGGCTCATGCTCCTGGCCACCGGAGCGCTCATCGCCACCGCACCCCGCACCCGCAACCGACCGGACACCACCCCGGACATGCGCAGACGACCGACCGCAGCCGATCCGGCCACGACCACACCGCCAGCCCCGACACCCGACCTGCGCACCCCCGCCCTCCCACCGGCCGGTCCGCACTCGCCACGGCCACAGACCACCGTGGCCGGAGCGGTCAAACCCACGGCCACAGAGCCCAAACGTCCCGGCCATCGGCCACGTGTCAAAGCCGCCGCCGTGTCCGCCATGGTGGCCGGTGACCCGCACGTCAGCTCCGGTCACGTCGCGGCCGCACTCGGCGTCAGCGAGCGGACGGCCAGAAGGCTGCTGGCCGTCGCCCGCCGGTCGACGGCGACCACGATGTGACCGGCCACGCACCACCGGCCGGCCACATCCCCGACGGCCGACCGGCCAGGCGACCGGCCCGACCATGTCCGCAGACCCTCCCCACGTACGGACACGTACCGCCCTCGCGAAACCAGTCGGCGGCCGCCGAGGCCGAGTGGCGCTGTGGAGCAAGCGGCTGCCGCGCCGGTATGTCTTCGGGAGTGAGCGCTGGGCCCCAGGCTAGGAGCCGACTTGCTGATCTTCATCCTCTGGGCGTGTGGCGTGCTCTGGTTCTGGCGAGGCGGTCAGAGGTCGGTGCCGAGCGCGACGTGCCACCACTGCTCCAACTCGCGCCGGACCAGGTCGAGCTTGGCTTCGATCCGGGCGACGGAGTCCGCGCCGAGTTGCAGGCGCAGCGGCGGTTCGGCCAGCTCAGTGACGTCGATGATGGCGGCCGCCGCCTTCGCCGGATCGTCGGCCTGCTTGCCGGTTCGGGCCTTGGCCCGGCCGCCGGCCATGGGCCTCGGCGCGACGGGTTCGTGATGCTGGTCAGCCGGTGGGGAGGGCTATGAGTCCGGCGTCGGTGGGCCGGAAGCCGCACGCTTCGAAGTAGAAGCCGCGCAGGTGCTCCTCGAAGTCGACGTGCAGCCACTCGCAGCCGGCCGCGCCGGCCTGCCGGGCCGCTTCGGCGACCAATCCGGTGCCTACGCCGCTGCGGCGGGCGTCCGCCGCGACGACGGTGTCCAGCACGAACGCGTGCCCGGATCCGTCCCAGGCGACGTTGACCCAGCCGACGAGGCGTTCGCGAGCGCGGGCGTTGACCCAGCCGAGGCTGTGCCCGGTGACCTGGGCCCACCAGTCGTGGTCGGACGGTTCCCGGTCGAACCCGTCGGCGTGCAGCTGCTCGACCTCGGCGCTGTCGAAGTCGCCGCGCCAGGTGTAGGTGATGGTCATGGGTGCGCACGATATGGCCCGTCGACCCGAGATCCCATCGATTTTGCCGCTCAAGGTCACTCACATAGTGCCTCTAACCTGCTGAAACCCACTGAGAGCCACGCTGACGGGCCAGCGGGCCGCGCCCTATGTCGGAGTAAACACTTTCGTCGCTTTCGACCCGACGACGCGGGTCATCTCAGGTCACGGACCTGCACGCCGGGCGCGTGGCGGTGGACGACGGCGGCGAGCCGGTCGGGGTCGAGCCGCCAGCCGTTGACGGCACGGCCGGCGGCGACAAGACGCGGGTCGGGCGCACCGGAGACGGCGTACCCGAAACCGGCCATCAGCTTTCCGGCCGGGCTGGTGGGCGTGCCGTGCAGTGGCGGCGCGTCGTGCGGCCGCAGCACCCCGATCCAGGGCAGGTTCTGCGCGGTCTGCTGACGCCACAGCACCACCGCCTCGACCTCAGTCCAGGGCACGTGGGCGGTGGTCGCGGCGTAGCGCAGGGGCGAGCCGCCGAGGGTTGGAAACAGTTCCCGATTCTCAGGGCGAACGTACTGAAACATCGTCATGTATGGTGACTGTGTGTTGTTTTGCCTGCTGCCGGCCGACGGTAATGTCGTGTCGTCCGCTGCTGGTGTCGGGTTGTGCCGGTGTGGCGTGCGGGCCGCTGCCAGCGGGAGCGGGCGGGCGTGAAAGGGTTCGAGCCGCGGGCTGGTTTCGTGGTGCAGGCGTACCGGTTCGCTCTGGACCCGAATGTGGGTCAGGAGCAGGGGTTGCGGTCGCATTGCGGTGCGGCGCGTGCCGCGTACAACTGGGCGGTGTCGTGGGTGACGGCCGTGTGGTGGCAGCGCAGGGCCGAGCAGTCCTACGGCATCGCCGACGAAAAGCTCACGCCGTGGCGGCCGACGTCGCTGCCCGCGCTGCGGAAGGCGTTCAACGAGGTCAAGCACACCGATGCGCGGTTCGCCGCCTGGTGGGCCGACAATTCCAAAGAGGCCTACAGCACGGGACTGGCGAACGCGGCGGCGGCGTTCGACAACTACACCAAGTCCAAGCAGGGGGTGCGTGCGGGCCGCCCGATGGGCAGGCCAAGGCGTAAGTCCAAGCGTCGGGCGCGGTTGTCGTGCCGGTTCACGACCGGCACGATCCGGGTCGAGACCGACCGCAGGCATGTGACGCTGCCGCGGTTGGGCACGATCCGCACCCACGAGAACACCCGCAAACTCCAGCGCCGCATCGCCACAGGCACCGCCCGGATCCTGTCCGCGACCGTCACCCACCAACGTGGCCGCTGGCTCGTGTCGTTCCAGGTCGAGATCATCCGCGACGCGCCCCGCCCCGCCCGGCAACCGGACACGGTCGTCGGGGTCGACCTCGGCGTGAAACATCTCGCAGTGCTGGCCGACACCACCGGAAAGATCACCTACGTGCCCAACCCCGCGCACTACGACGCGGCCCTGGGCCGGTTGCGTCGGCTGTCGCGGCGGGTCTCGCGCCGCCGGGGACCCGACCGGCGTACCGGCCGTACGCCGTCGCGGCGGTGGCTCAAGGCCGACGCCGAACGCAACCGCGTCCACCACCGCGTGACGAACCTGCGCACCGACGCGCTGCACAAGTTGACCACGCAGATCCGGGCCGAGTACGCCACGGTGGTGGTCGAGGACCTCAACGTGGCCGGGATGCTGTCCAACCGGCGCCTGGCCCGCAAGGTCGCCGACGCCGGGTTCGGCACGATTCGACGTCAGATCGAGTACAAGGGCCAGTGGGTCGGCGGGGTCACGGTGAAGGCCGATCGCTGGTATCCGTCGTCGAAGACCTGCTCGGAGTGCGGCGCGGTGAGAGACAAGCTGCCGCTGCACGTCCGGGTGTTCGCCTGCGAACAGTGCCCAATGGTGATGGACCGTGATGCCAACGCGGCCCGTAACCTCGCCGCGCTGGCGGCGGCAGTCAAGGCTGGTACCGGAGTGGCCGGAGACCAGGACGCGAAAGCGTCGAAGCCCCGCCGAGCCGACCGTCAGACCCGCACCACCACCCGACCGCGCAAGCGGCCGGGTGGGCGGGCAGGTGGCGCAACCCCGCGTCAGCGGACAGAAACGGGAGATCCTCGCCTTACCGAAGCGGCCACGCCTCGGTAAGGCAGGAACCTTCCCGCCCGAAAGGACGGGATTGCTGATATCCGACTATGGAATCAGCAACGGTGATGCCGGTGTCGTCGACGCGCAGGGCGACCTTGCGGCTGAACGTCCCGACGGCCATGACGACGCCGCCGCCGCCGAACAGGGCGAGGGGGAGGATCCGGGTGAGCGCGTCGAGCGGCACGAGCAGCGCGGCTGCCGTGAACAGCAGGCAGACGGCGATGACGAGGATCGTCTTGGGGGCGGGTCCGTAGCGTTCCTCGTACACGTCGGGTGGGGTCATGGGCGTTCATCCTGCCAGCGGCCGCCGGCGACGGTGGTCCTGGCCGGGCCGCGGGCCGAGGGAGCGGCACCTCTCCCCCGGCCTGCGGTGATCTCATGGAGGCCGATGTCAGGCGGCGGCCCGGTCGGCTTGCGGGCGGCGGCGCAGCGTGCGGTCGGTCAGGGCCGGTGGGCGCCAGGCGCCGTCGGGGCGGTACAGGTTGGCGCCGGGCGGGACGATCTCGTCGATGCGGTCCAGCGTGGCGTCGTCCAGGGCCAGTTCCGCTCCCTTGAGGGCCGTTTCCAGGTGGGCCATGGTGCGTGGGCCGATGATGGTCGCGGTGACGGCGGGGTGGGCCTGGGTGAACGCGAGGGCGAGTTCGGGCAGGGTGCAGCCGAGCTCGGCGGCGAGTGCGGTGAGCTGTTCGAGGGCGTCGTACTTGGCGGCGTTGGCGGGGATGGCGGGGTCGAAGCGGTGCGGGGTGAGCGCGGCGCGGCCGGTGGTGAGGTCGACGGTGTCGCGGCGGATGTGGCCGGACAGGAAGCCGGAGGCGAGTGGGCTCCAGACGAGCACACCCATGCCGTAGCGCTGGGCGACGGGCAGGATGTCGGCTTCGATGCCGCGGGCGAGCAGGGAGTACGGGGGTTGTTCGGTGCGGAACCGGCTGACGGCGCGGCGCTGCGCGGCGTGGTGGGCTTCGACGAGTTCCTCGGCGGGGAAGGTGGAGCAGCCGTAGGTGCGGATCTTTCCGGCGCGGACGAGGTCGTCGAGGGTGGCGAGGGTTTCTTCGATGTCGGTGGTGTGGTCGGGTCGGTGGATCTGGTAGAGGTCGATGCGGTCGGTGTCGAGGCGGCGGAGGCTGTCTTCGACGGCGGTGAGGATCCAGCGGCGGCTGTTGCCGCCTCGGTTGCGGCCTTCGCCCATCGGGAAGTGCACTTTGGTGGCGAGGATGACGTCGTCGCGGCGACCGTGCAGGGCTTTGCCGACGATGGTCTCGGATTCGCCGGCGGAGTACATGTCGGCGGTGTCGATGAAGTTGACGCCGTGGTCGAGGGCGTGGTGGATGATGCGGGCGCAGTCGTCGTGGTCGGGGTTGCCGACGCTGCCGAGCATCATGGTGCCGAGGCAGTAGGTGCTGACTTCGATGCCGGTGCGGCCTAGGGCGCGGTAGCGCATGGTGGTGCTTCTCCCCTGGTCGGGACTCCTGCGCCGGCCCGGCAGGAGTCGATCATGGAAATCAGCGTAGGTGCTGGAGTGCGCTCCAGGTCAAGTCGGCGCGGCCGGGGGTCTGCTCCCCCGGCCGCGTGGGCGGTCAGGCGCGTGCGGCGATGGCCTGTTCGGTGCGGCGGCGCAGGTCGTCGAGGTCGATGCCGGCTTCGGTCATGATCAGGGCGGCAAGCCCTCTGCCTTCGCGGATCATGCCCAGCAGGATGTGCTCGGTGCCGATGTGCTTGTGTTTGAGTCGCAGGGCTTCGCGTAGGGACAGTTCGAGCACGACTTTGCTGCGCGGGGTGAAGGGGATGTGGCGGCCTTCGCTGACGGCGACGTGGGGGCGCCGGCGGAACAGGCCGCGCCGGGGTGGTGGGGCGACCTGGTTGAGGGCGCCGGGGCCGAAGGTCTCCTCGAGTTTGGCGCGTACGGCGTCGAGGTCGATGCCGATGGCCTGGAGTGCGGCGGCGTCGGCGGCGCCGAAGGGTTCGGCGGTGCCGAGGTGGCGGCTGATGGCGGCGGTGACCTGGTCGTGGTCGAGGCCGGCGGCGGTGAGCAGGTCGTATGGGATGCCGCTGGTGGGGCGGAGCAGGCCGAGCAGCAGGTGTTCGGTGCCGAGGTAGTGCTGCTGGCCGCAGTGGCGGGCTTCGTCCTGGGCGCCTCTGACGACGTCGCGTGCGGCGGTGGTGAATCGTTCGAACATCACTTCTCCCGTCGGTCCGGTCCGGGCCAGCGGCCGGCGTGTTTCTTGTGTACGGCCTGTCGGCTGACTTCGAGGGCGTCGGCGATCTCCTGCCAGGACCAGCCTGCTTTGCGGGCGTTGCCGACCTGCAGCGTCTCGAGGGTTTCGAGTAGCCGCCGCAGGGCGAGCACGGCGCGCAGGCCGATGCCGGGGTCGGCGCTGCCGGCTGCGGCGGCGAGTTTTGTCGCGTCGCTCATGGCGTCAATGTAGGTTGACAGAACGCGCCGTGTCAACTCTGGTTGACGCCAAGCTCGCCTGGGATGTCACTGACCTGCGCCGAAATTGAGTGAGCGGGTCGCGGTGGGAGTCCGTCGCGTCGTGAGGTGTGCCCGATATGCACGACACAGGCTTTTGGTGCCGCATGGTCACCATTGGTGGTGTTAGCTTCTGCGAGCCCCCGCCACGCGCCGACGCCGTCGCGTGGCGCTCTGCTGCCTGAATTCAGGACGGAACACGATGACAGGTGCCACCGTCACTTTGCGTTTGACCGTGGTGCGCGACGCGCTGCTGTGGGCCGCGGTCGCCGCGGCCGCGGCGTGGACGTTCGCCTACCGGGCGGCCACCAGCCGCGCCCAGGTCCTGGACTACGACGACGGCGTGTACTGGCAGACCGCGCTGGCCATCGCCGACGGCGCACGGCCGTACACGGAGGTGTTCCACGCGCAGCCGCCGCTGTTCCCGTGGCTGGTCGCGCAGCCGTTCGCGCTGCTGGGCGCGGTCGACGGGGAGACCGCCGCGCGGCTGCTGATGACCGGGTTCGCGGCGCTGCTCGCGGCCACCGCGGCCGGCATGGCGGCGCTGCTGCGCGGGCCGCGGGCCGGGATGCTCGCCGCGCTGGCGGTGGTCGCGTTCCCGCTGGTGCAGCGCTACAGCTTCCAGTTCGGCGCGGACCTGCCCGCCGCGGCGCTGGGCGGGGTCGCGCTGTGCCTGGCCCTGCGCGCCCGCAGTGCGGAGCGGCCGGGCCGATGGTGGTGGTGGGCCGGGTCGGGCGCCGCGCTGTGCCTGGCCGCGCTGGTGAAGCTGATCGTGGTGGTGGTCGCGCCGTCGCTCGCGCTGGTACTGCTGACGACCGTGTCGACCGGACCCACCGGGTGGTGGGCGTGGCTGCGGCGTACCGCGGCGGCGAGCGGATCCATGCTGGCCGGGTTCGCCGCGGCGGCGGCCGTCGCGCTGCTGGTCATCCGGCCCGGCAGGGCGGCCTGGGACCAGGTGTTCGCGTTCCACCTGCGCGCGGCGGAGTCGGCCAACTCCCCCGACGTCATCGGGATGATCGACAACACCGGTGACTGGGGGCTGCCGTACTTCATCGCCGCGGGCGTCGGCGGGCTGCTCGCGCTGGGCCTGCCGGGCCGGGCGGACGGCCGGGCCGACGTCGCGGCGATCGCGGTGTGGGCGGCGGCGATCGTGCCGTACGGGTACCTGCACCATCCGGTGTTCAAGCACCACGTGCTGCTGTTCGTCGCGCCCGCGGGCGCGCTGATCGTGCTGGGCGTGGCCGCGCTGTGGGCGGTGGCGCGGCGCGGGGTGCAGCGGGTCACCGGGCCGCGGCGGCGCTGGGCCGGTGGCGTGGCGGTGGTGGTCGCGATCGCCGCCGGGGCCTGGTACACCACGCACAACACCGTCGCGCCCGCGCTGTCGGACACCTTCGTCGAGGCGTGCCTGCGCGGGCTGCCCCGCGACGTGGTGCTCGTCTCCGACGACCAGGCGATGCTGTCCCGCGCCGGGCTGCGTACGCCGCCGTGGATGGTGGACACCTCGCACGTGCGCATCGACTCCGGCTGGCTCACCGACGCCGAGATCACCGCCGCGGCGACCGCCGCCGACGGGGTGCTGTTCGCCCGGCCCCGCCGCATCGGCAAGCACCCCGAGGTCAGGGTCTGGGCCAAGGAGCACTTCCCGGTGCGTTACACCGCCGACCGGTACGAGCTGTACGTGCATGCCGCGCCGCTGGTCATCGGCTGCACCGGCAAGGTCCAGATCGACGGGAAGACCGTCAAGGAGGCTCCCACGCCGTGACGGCGGACTGTGGGACGCCCCCCGAGGTGGGGCGCCCCGCAGTCCGTGCCCGGCGGCAGCCCAGATGCGTGGGCAGGGCGGCCGCCGGGAGCCTCTACCGTTCCAGCAGCTGCTGGTGGAAGTCGCGGTAGCGCTGCACGGCCAGGCGCAGCCGCTCCGTGTCCGTGCCCGCGTCACCGAACGCCTCGTCCAGCTCGCGCTGCCGGTCGGCCAGCGACTCCTGCAGCGTGCGCACGGCTTCGCCGACCAGGTCCCGCAGTTCCGCGGCGACCGCGGGCGGGTCGTCGACGAACCGCAGCTGCGCGGCCTGCCACCGGGTACGCAGGTCCTCGGCGGCCGCCACCGGCCACAGCGACGCGGCCGCCACCAGCGCGTCGACGGACTCGGCCACCGGCGGGTCGACCGCGTCGGGGCCACCCACGACCTGCACCTCGTCCTCGGGCGGGAGGCCTGCGGTGTCCGTCGCCACCGCGTTGTCCGCCGGGACGTCGGTGTGGCCCGATGTGTCGGCCGACTCGTCGTCTGCGGTCGCATCCGGCGTGGTCATGGCCTCGACCGCCAGGTCGGCCGGGGTGGGTTCGTCGGCGGGAGTGCCGTCCGGCGCCAGGACGTCATTGTCGTCGTCGCGGGCGTCCACCGGGTGGTCGGCGGCGTCGGCGAGCGCGTCGTCGGCGGGCACCTCCACATCGGCCAGGTCGTCGAGCGTCCTGGTCTCGGTGTCGGTCGGCTCCGGGTCGCCTGGCTCGGCGTCGCGGTCGAGGGCCTGCGCCACCGTCTCGTCCCGCACCTCGTCGTCCCGCACCTCGTCGTCCCGCACCTCGTCGTCCCGCACCTCGTCGTCCCGCACCTCGTCGTCCCGCACCTCGTCGGCGGGCACGATCGCATCGGTGCGGTCGGCCGGATCCTCGCCGAGGTGCGCCTCCGGGTGGGCAGGATCGTCGGTCGCGACAGGCTCGTCGTCGTCGGCCAGGGCCGCGGGCTCGTCGTCGCGGGGCGTGGCGACGTCGTGGCCGCCCTCGGTGGTGCCGCCGAAACCGTCGAGGTCCACCGGCTCGACGGGCTCGCCGACGGCCTGCTCGTCGGCGTGTACGGCGCCGTCCTTGTCGTGGCGGTGCTCCGGCTCGCCGTCGACGAGCTCGCCGTCGACGACGTCGTCGGAGCGGTCCTGGTGCGGCACGCCGTCATGCCGGTCACGCGGGTCGAGGTCGTCGTCGGAGTCGGCGAGACCCTGGTTGAACTGGGCTCTGGTGTCGTAGGTCATGCGTTGACCTCCTCATCACGGCGGGGCGTGGGGGCTGCGGCGGCGTCGGGCACCGCCGCGGGGGTGGCGGGCACGGGGTCCTCGCCGAGCAGCTGGGCGACCAGCTCGCGGTAGCGGACAACCGCGATGCGCAGGTCCTCGGTGCCGGCTTCGCCGCGGCTGTTGCGGTCGGCGATCTCCTTGGCCTCGCGGTACGACGCCAGGGTCGCGGCGTGGTCGACGGACAGCTGTGCCAACTGCTCCGCGTCGTCGTCGCCGGGGTAGCCGCGTGCCGTGATCAGGTCACGGACCAGCTCGTCGGCCTCGCCCACCGCGTCGGCGGGGGCGTCGATGAAGTGCGCCTGCAGTGCGTGCCAGCGGTCCACGAACTGGGCGTGGTCCTCCGGGGTCAGCTCCCGCAGTTCCAGCTCGGCGTGGCGGCGCTCGCGGTCGCGCAGGTCGCGTTCGGCTTCGGTCCTGGTGTCGTGCTCGGCGACGGCGCGGTCGTACTCGGGGCCGAACCGGCGGCGCAGCGACTGGCGGCGCAGGGCCGTCCAGGCGACGTACGCGCAGGCGGCGACGGCGGCGAGCACGATCAGGAGCATGATGATCTGTCCGGTGTCCATCGAGGTTCCTCCTTCGACCAGGAGATACCCCTTTTCGCGGCGCTAAACCGCGCTCTTGCGCCGGTGACGGGATTCGAACCCGCGACCCCCCGCTCGACAGGCGGGTGCTCTCACCACTGAGCCACACCGGCAGCGTATGGAGTTGTGTCGCACGGGCGGCAGGATTCGAACCCGCAACCTTCGGATTTGGAGGCCGGTGCTCTGACCGTTGAGCTACACCCGCATGCGTGGAGATGAAGAACCGCCCGTCCCCGGTGTTCCGGGGCGCGGGCGGCGTCGGCCGTTCGCGTGGCGCTCAGCGGCGCCGGTCACCCGGGGTCGGATCGTCGGTGTCGTCCGTGGACCAGGAACGGGTCACGGCGTAGTGGGACGGGGACCATCGCTGATCGCCGGTGTGCTGGGCTCGCATCGCTGTCCTCCTGTCCGGTCCGGGGTGGTGTGCATACGGTAGGCGGTGGCGAGCGCCGGGCACAAAGGATTTACGGCCGGTGGTCAGAGTTCGGTGACGACCACGTCGAGCTGCCAGGGCCGGCCGGGCTTGGCGGGCGGCAGTTCCTCGACGGTGTGCTTGAGGTCGCGCAGGGCGGTGGCGAGTTCGGCCGGGGTGCGCGGGGTGCCGCCGTCGACCAGCAGGTCGCGTACGAGGCGGCCCTTGGTGGCCTTGTTGAAGTGGCTGACCACGGTCCGGGCGCCGTTGCGTTCGTGCAGGACCCGGACGGTGGCGGTGCGCCCGGCGAGCTCGCCGCGGGGCGTCCATGCCGGGGTGTACATCGATGAGCGCAGGTCGAGCACGAGGCCGGTGCCGGCGGCTTCGGGCAGGGCCTGGGTCATCGCGTCGCGCCAGTGGGTGCTGAGCAGGCCGACGCCGGGCAGGCGGACGCCCATGGCGCAGCGGTACGGCGGAACGCGGTCGTCGATGCGCAGCGCGCCCCACAGCCCCGAGAAGATCAGCAGTGCCCGGCGGGCCCGGGACTTCGCCGGGGTGGGCAGGTCGGCCAGGCCCAGGTTGTCGTAGAGCACGCCGGTGTAGAGGCTGCCCGCGGGCAGTGCCTTCGCGGTGCGCAGCAGCGTGTTGCGGGTGATCTCGCCGCGCAGGCCGGGGCTGAGCCCGAGCACGTCGGCGGCGGCGTCGGCGTCGCCGGAGCACAGCGCCACGAGCGCGTCGACGGCCTGCTCGCGGGCGGGGTGCAGGGCGGGCAGGGACAGCCGTGCCAGGTCGAGCGGCTTGCCGGCACCAGCGTCGGCCTTGCCCTCGGAGGGCGGCAGCAGGATCAGCACCGGATCACTGTAGGTGACCTGCCGCGCCGGGCCGGCGTCGGCACGGCCGGTCAGCTGTTGATCGTCTTCCCGTGGACCTGGTGGAACGCGCCGGCGACGAGTTCGCGCAGGGCGGCGGTGTCGACGTCGGCGAGCTTCTTGACGTACACGCAGGCTTTGCTGACGGTGACGGGGCCGAGCCGGGCCAGCAGGTCGCCGTCGTCGCCGATGCCTTCGCCGACGTACAGGACCAGGGCCTGCTTGCGCGGGGAGAAGCCGACGGCGGGCCAGTCGCCCTGCTTGCCGGAGGCGTAGACGTAGCGGTACTGCCCGAAGCCGACGATGGCGCTGCCCCACATCACCGGTGGCTGGCCGGTGACGTCCTCCATCAGCTCGCAGACCGCCTGGGCGTCGGTGCGGCGGCGGGCGTCGGTGACGCCGGCGAGGAACTCCTCGACGCTCGCGTCGTTCTTCGTCGTCTTGGGCTCGGCCATACGGCCAGGGTATGCCGCCGGTCCGACAGCCGGGGTCGCGGGACAGCGCGGGGGTGTCGATGCGAAGTAGGCTCGCCTCATGACCACCCGTATCGTGCTGTCGGCTCTGGTGGGCCGGACCGGCGCCGTACTGCTGCGGATGCGCGACGAGCAGTCGGCGGTGCGGGCGAACCGGTGGAGCCTGCCCGGTGGTGCGATCCGGGCCGGGGAGACCCCGGTCAACGCCGCCAAGCGGCTCGTCGCCGAGCAGACGGGCGTGCCGGTCGACGGCGAGCCGGTGCTGTTCTGGCACGGGTTCCTGCCGGGCACCCGGACCGACGTGTACTTCTTCGCCGCGGGCACCCCCGCCTGGAGTGCCGACATCGTGGCGCAGCCCGGGGTGCTGGCGGAGTTCGTGGCGGGCGAGGACGCGCTCAGCGGGCGGGCGTTCACCCCGGCGTCGGGGTTCGTGCTGGGCCGGTTCCTGGAGTCCAACGAGTATCTGGCGCTGGCCGGGCGGTTCTTCCCGGTCGATCCGGTCTGATGCCGTCGTTGCGGTCGCCGGGGCTGTTCGAGGCCCTGGCCGGGTGCGAGCGTGTGCTGATCGCGGGGGCCGGGGGCGGGTTCGACGTGTACGCGGGCCTGCCGCTGGCGCTGCAGCTGCACGCCGACGGGGTGCGGGTGCACCTGGCGAACCTGTCGTTCGCCGACCTGACGGCGCTGGAGGGCGACGTGTGGCTGGAGCCCGACGTCGCGGCCGTCGGCCCGGCTACCGAGGGCCTGGACGACTACTTCCCCGAGCGGACGTTGGCGCGGTGGCTGGCGGCCAACGACCTGCCGTCGACGGTGTACGCGTTGGCGCGGGTCGGGGTGCAGCCGCTGCGGGCGGCGTACCGGGTGCTGGTGGACCGGCTGGCGCCGGACGCGATCGTGCTGGTCGACGGCGGCACCGACATCCTGATGCGCGGTGACGAGACCGGGCTGGGCACGCCGGAGGAGGACATGACCAGCCTCGCCGCGGTCGCCGGGCTGGACGTGGGCGTCAAGCTGGTCACCTGCCTCGGTTTCGGCATCGACGCCTACCACGGCGTCAATCACGTGCAGGTGCTGGAGAACCTCGCCGAGCTGGACCGGGTGGGGGCGTATCGGGGTGCGCTGTCGATCCCGGCGCAGTCGCCGCAGGGGCGGGCGTACGTCGAGGCGGTCGCGCATGCGCGGGCACTGACCCCGGGGTGGCCGAGCATCGTCAACGGGCAGATCGCCGCGGCGCTGCAGGGCCTGCACGGCGACGTGCAGTTCACCCGGCGCACCGGCGGCAGCCGGCTGTTCGTGAACCCGCTGATGGCGGTGTACTTCACCGTCGACCTGGCCGGGCTGGCCGCACACAACCTGCTGCTGGACCGGATCGAGGGCACGCAGCTGATGCGCCAGGTCAGTGCCGCGATCGAGGCGTTCCGCGACGAGACCGACATCCGGATCCCGCGGGTCTTCCCGCACTGAGCGGTCCGCGCTCGTCGCGGCGTGGGCAAAGTGGATGAATGAGGTATCGCACGCAGTCGATCGGGCGGCTAGGTTCTGTGCATGTCCGGGGACGCGCTGATGATCGGCATTATCGGAGTGCTGCTGGGGATCCTGGTCGGCCGCAGGTGGTTGAAGATGCAACAGGCGGGCGCCGGATACAAGTCGGCGGTCGCCGGGGTGCCGAAGGCCAAGGCCGCGGTGAAGACCGCCCGCAAGGCGTGGATGCTCGCGATCCGGGCCGCCACGCTCGCCGCGGTGCTGATGGTCGTGTACTTCCTGGCCACGACGACGGCGGTCTTCCAGTCCGCGAGGTGACCTGGCTCACCCGTGGCCGAAATCGGGAGGCGGGTGCCGAGCTTGATCACTAGCCTGTCCGCCGATGACACTCTCATATGACGTGGCCGGTGACGGCCCGACGCTCGTACTGATCCACTCCACGGTCTGCGATCGGCGGATGTGGGACCCGCAACTGCCGGTCCTGACCGCTGCGGGTTACCGCGTGATCCGCGTCGACCTGCGCGGTTTCGGCGACAGCCCCATGCCGGACCGGCCCTACAACAACGCCGACGACGTCGCCGACCTGCTCGACGAACTCGGGATCGAGCAGGCCGCGCTGATCGGCTCGTCCGGCGGCGGCCGGGTCGCGATCGAGTTCGCGGCACGCCTGCCGCAGCGCACGACCGCACTGGCGCTGCTGTGCACCGCGGTCGCCGACCACGAGCCCAGCGCCCGGCTCCGCGCGTTCGGCGAGCAGGAGGACGCACTGCTCGAGGCGGGCGACGTCGCCGGGGCGACCGAGCTCAACGTCACCGCGTGGGTCGGCCCGCACGCCGACGACGCGACCCGCGAGCTGGTGCGCCGGATGCAGCGGCACGCGTTCGAGGTGCAGCTCGCCCCCGTGGCGGAGGAGTACGGCTCGATCAAGAAGGACGTCGACCTGGCCGCGATCACCGCGCCGTGCCTGCTGGTGTCGGGCGAGCACGACTTCGCCGACTTCCACGACATCGCGGTGCGGCTGTCGAAGGAACTCGCCGGGTCCCGTCACGTGCACCTGGACTGGGCCGGGCACCTGCCGAGCATGGAGCGGCCCGAGGAACTGAACCCGGTGCTGCTCGACTTCCTGCGCGAGACCGTTCCCGCCCACTGAGCCAACGACGGTCACCATGTCGCACTGTGTGTTCGTATAGCTACGCATGGTGCGGCATGGTGCCGTCGGTTCGCCCCATTCGCTGGCTATAACCGTCTTCTCCGATCCTTCACCGGGATCCGATCTTCCATCGAGGAGAGACGTGAATTCGTTCGTCCGACGCCGGGCGCAGCGCGTGCTGGGCGTGGCGGGCCTGGCGGCCGCGACCCTGCTGGCCTTCGGCAGCTTCGCCCAGGCCCAGCCCGAGGCCGCCGCCGTCATCAAGGCGTGCGTGAACAAGAAGACCGGCGACGTGCGCATCCCCGAGCTGCCCAAGGGCGGCAGCGGCTGCACCAAGCAGGAGCAGGCCCTCACCTGGAACGTCAAGGGGCCCAAGGGCGACCGGGGCGCCCCCGGACCGCAGGGCCCGAAGGGCCCCGCGGGGCCTGCCGGACCGGCCACGCCGCCCGCAGGGTTCAGCGACGTCGAGCGGGACGGCACCCTCTCGACCGATGACACCATCGTGCTGAGCCTCACCAACCTGCCGGCCGGCACCTACCAGGTGACGACGACGCTCAGCGCGGCGCGGATCGGCCAGTCGCCGCAGTTCCAGTGCCTGCTCGCGTTCAAGGCCACGGCGGACGGCCCGGCCCAGGCTGCCGGCAACATGGCCGAGGCGGACCCGCGGCCGGGTGTCGACGGCGCGGCGTTTGCCAGCTCCGGCGCCGTGGCCGCACAGGTCGCCCTGAACGCGGGCGGCGAGTTCGCGCTCCTGTGCCGGGGTACCGGCGGTTTCACGGCCGCGATGAACGCCGTCGCGGTGACCGCGCCGCCCGTGGCCGCCCCGTAAGAGGACACGAAAGGGGTTGACGGCCACGAGCGGCCGTCGACCCCTTTGGGGGGGTGCGGTCCGGCGTGCTGGAGCTCAGGCTGCGGCGAGCGCGGCCGCGATGGCGTCGGCGTGCTTGCGGGCCTGGTCGTCGTCGGCGTACTTGGTGCGGGGCCAGAAGAAGCCGCGCAGGCCGTCGCCCTTGCTGCGGGGCACCACGTGGGTGTGCAGGTGCGGCACACTCTGGCTGATCTTGTTGTTGAGGGCGACGAAGGTGCCCTGGGCCGCCATCGCCGACTCGACCGCCCCGGCGATGCGCTGCACCTGCTGGAAGTAGCCGCCCACGGCGTCGGTGGGCAGGTCGTGCAGGGTCGGCACGTGTTCGCGCGGCACCACCAGCACGTGTCCGGGGAACACCGGCCGGGTGTCCAGGAACGCCACGACCGTGTCGTCGGCGTGGACCAGCCACGCCGGGCGCGCCCCGGCCGCGATCTCGCAGAACAGACATCCCTCCATGGCACCGCCGAGCCTATCGCCTGCCTGGGTAGCATCGGTCGCATGTCTGCTGCACCCATCGGGAACTTCGAGGCGGCCTGGCCCGCCGTGGACCGTGCCGATCTCGTCGCCGCGCCCGTGGCCAAGGCCCTGGCCGGCTGGTCGGGCGCCGAGCCGGTCGAGTCGGTCCTGGTCGTCGACACCGACCCGGAGCTGGCCGACACCGGGAACTTCGGCGAGGCGTACGGGGTCGCGCCGGAGCTGTCCGCGAACTGCGTGGTGGTGGCCGCCAAGCGCGGGCAGGACGTGACCTACGCCGCCTGCATGGTGCTGGCCAGCACCCGCGCCGACGTCAACGGCCTGGTCCGCAAGCACCTCGGGGCGCGTAAGGCGTCGTTCGCGCCGATGGACGAGGCGGTGTCGCTGACCGGGATGCAGTACGGCGGCATCACCCCGATCGGCCTGCCCGACAGCTGGCCGGTGCTGGTCGACGCCGCCGTCGCCGACGCGCCGTACGTGGTGATCGGCTCCGGCAACCGCCGCGGGAAGATCATCGTGCCGGGCAAGGTGCTGGCCGGGCTGCCCGGCGCGACCGTGCTGGAAGGTCTGGGACTGTAACGCGGGGCTCGGGCCGCCGACGCGGGCGGCCCGAGCGCCACGGTTCAGTTCGGCAGGGCCGCCAGCAGGCCGAGCAGCTCCCACCGCTCGGCCTCGGTCAGCGCCTGGTAGATCGGCTCGTCACGCCGGTTGGTGTCGTGCTCGATCGACACCCGCAGCGGGTCCCCGGGCTCCAACGCGTGCAGCTGCTCCACGGTCAGCCCGGCGGCGGCCCAGGCGGCCCGGTGGGCGTCGCCGCGGTGGTGACGCAGCGCACCCAGACGGGTGCTGACCTGCAGCGCGTACGACGCACCCGCCAGCTCGTACACCGGAGCGGCGGCACGGAACGCCGGCCCGCCGGTGGCCTCGCCGGCCTTGAGCAGCACGCCGAGCAGCTCGGCCAGCCGTGGCAGGACCGCCTCGCCGGGCAGCGCCCCACGGAACGTCTGCGCCCAGTGCTCCTGCGCCGCATCGGCGATCACTCGCTGCAGAGCCAGAGTGAAGGTGTGTCCGGTGTCGGTCAGCGACCAGTTGCCGGCGTCGTCGACGGCCATGATGCCCTGGGCCAGCTCGTCGCTCATGTCCCCGCCCGCGTAGGCGGTCACCGCGGCGAAGCCGTCGGCCGGCAGCGGCCGGGCGAGCAGGCCGAAGTAGAAACTGCTGTTGAGGCCCTGGCGCAGCCCGGTCTGCTCAATCAGTTCCCGCAGCCGGGGACGTGCCGCGGCACGCATTCCGATGTAGACGCGGTCGATCGCGGGCCGGACGAGCGCGGCGTACGACATGTGGACTCCCCGTGGTCGTAGTGAATCCGACACCTTACCCAGCCGGACGGCTGAGTTCCAGGCCACATTCCACGCTCACTCCGTAGTGCAGCACACATCGAAAGTGTCGGCTGGATCGCAGCAGAGCGTGTCGTCGCGAGCCACCATGGAGGGCATGTCCTCCGTTCCCGATCCGATGGTGGTGGCCCGCGCGGCCACCTTCGCCGTCGTGCTCCTCGTGCTGTACGTCGGGCACCAGCTCGGCGACCACGTCGCGCAGACCGACCGGCAGGCGGAGGGCAAGGCGGCGGCCGGCCGGCGCGGCTGGGCCGCGATGGCCGGGCACCTCGCCGGATACCACGTGACCATGGTCGTGCTGCTGATCGGCACGACGGCGGTGCTGCGGCTGCCGCTGTCGGGCTGGGGCATCGCCGCCGGCCTGGCCTTCTCCGTGGCGACCCACGCGCTGCTGGACCGCCGCTGGCCGGTGCGGGCGCTGCTGCGGGCCACCGGCTCCCCCCGCTTCGCCGAGCTGACCACCCCGGTCTGCGGCATGTACGCCGCCGACCAGGCCCTGCACCTGCTCGCCCTGCTCGTGTCGGCACTGCTCGTGGTCGCGATCTAGCCCGATCGCGGCGGTGGTGGACACCGGCCCGCGGAATATCACGGGCGGCGCTGATCAACGCGCCGGTAGCCTGCCGGGCATGGACAACACCGTGACACCCGACTGGGCGCAGGTCCTGGCCTGGATCGACGAGTCCCTGGCCGGAGCCGGGCTGCGGGCCGCCGGGCCGGTCGAGCAGACCCGGGTGCGGCCGTGGTCCGTGCTCGCCACGGTGCCCGTCGGCGGGCGCACCGTGTGGTTCAAGGCCAACGGCCACTGCTCGACGTACGAGGCGCGCCTGCTCGACGCGCTCGGCCGGTGGGCGCCGGGCCGGGTCCTGGAACCCATCGCGATCGACAGCGAGCGCGGCTGGTCACTGCTGCCCGACGGCGGCAAGACGCTTCGTGAGGTCGCCGCCGACGACCCGGCGCACTGGGAGGACCTGCTGGCCCGGCACGCCGAGCTGCAACGCGACCTGGCTCCCCGCGCGGCCGAGATGATCGCCCTGGGCGTGCCCGACATGACCGCGGCACAGCTGCCCGGCCACTTCACGGCCCTGCTCGACGACCCGCTCGTCGGCGGTTCGCTGACCGCCGAGAAGATCGCGCTGCTGCGGGCGTACGAGCCGCGGTACCGGCTGCTGTGCGAGCGGGTCGCCGCGAGCGCGGTGCCCGTGACCGTCCAGCACGACGACCTGCACGACGCGAACGTGCTGGTCGGTGACGGGTACCGGTTCTTCGACTGGGGTGACGCGTCGGTGGCGCACCCGTTCGCGGTGCTGCTCATCGCGATGCGGATCGCCGCGGACCGCTACGACCTCAAGCCCGGCGACCCGGTGCTGACCCGGCTGCGCGACGCCTACCTGGAGCCGTGGACCGGGTACGGCACCCGTGCCGAGCTGGCCGCCGAGGTCGAGCCCGCGGTGCAGGCCGCCAAGGTGAGCCGGTCCCTGTCCTGGCAGCGCTCCCTGGCCGACGCCGACCCCGCTTCGCTGGTCGAGTACGGTCCCGCCGTGCCCGGCTGGCTCGAGGAACTGCTCGTCCCCAACGTCCTCTGAACCGGCGCTCGGCCTCGCCGGTGGCTTTCGGCGGCCGGGACGCCTGCGGCCGGGCAAGGTCACCGGTGCGGCCTGCCGGCCCGGTCGGCCGACAGCCGCCTGGCGGCGAGCGGTGGCCGATAGCGTGAGAGCGTGCGGATGTGGATCGCCCATGAGGCCGGCCGGGAGTTGATGGGACCGCTGCCGGCCGGTGTCGAGGTGGCGGTGCTGCCGGCGGTCGACGCGCCGCCGCCCGGTGACCCCGCGGCGGTCGAGTTCTGGGTGCCGCCCAACGTGAGCAGCCCCGGGCTCGTGGCCCTGGCCGGGCCGATGACCGGCCTGAAGGTGGTGCAGCTGCTCTCGGCGGGGGCCGACGCGTGGATCGGGCGGCTGCGCGAGGGCGTGACGCTGTGCGACGCGCGCGGCGTGCACGACCCGAACGTCGCCGAGTGGGTCGTCGGCGCGATCATCGCGTCGGTGCGCCGCTTCGACCACTTCGCGCGTGCGCAGGCCGCGCACCGGTACGCCGCCGCCGAGGTCACGCCCACCGACGAGCTGACCGGCAAACGTGTCCTGATCGTCGGTGCGGGCTCCATCGGCGCGGCGACCGCGGCCCGGCTGGCCCCGTTCGACGTGCGGGTGACCAGCGTGGCGCACACCGCCCGCGACGGCGTGCACGGCGTCGCGGACCTGCCCCGGCTGCTGCCGGACGCGGACGTGGTGGTGCTGCTCGTGCCACTGACCGCGCAGACCGAAGGGCTGGTCGGCGCCGCGTTCCTGGCCGCGATGCCCGACGGGGCGCTGCTGGTCAACGCCGCCCGCGGGCGGGTGGCCGACACTGCGGCGCTGACCGCGGAACTCGCGAGCGGGCGGCTGCGCGCGGCGCTGGACGTGACCGACCCCGAACCGCTGCCGCCCGACAGCCCGCTGTGGGACATGCCGAACGTGCTGCTGACCCCGCACATCGCGGGCGCGGTGCAGGGCACGGTGCCGCGCGCGTACCGGCTGGTCGGCGCCCAGGTGCGCCGCTACCTCGCCGGCGAACCGCTGGACAACCAGGTCCGTGGCGGCTACTGACCCACCCGGACCCGCTCACCACACGGCGCGTGCAGGTGAGGCGACGCGGCGGCCTGCGCGCTGTGGCGATCAGGCCGCTCGGTGCAGTTCGGCGAGCAGGGCGGCCGCGGACGGCGGGCGGTCGAGCAGGTCGCGCAGCACGTCGCCGGAGGAGCGGGCCAGGCCGAAGCGGTAGACGTGCTCGCTGACCCAGGCGTACCAGCCGGGATCACCGGTGGTCCAGTCGCCGCGGGCGGCCCGTACGGCGGCGCGCAGGTCGGCGGCGAGGATCGGCCCGAGCGCGTAGTTGACCATGTAGCCGGGTTCCTGGACGAGCTGGCCGCGCATCGCCCACCAGGACAGCTCCGGGTGCGCGACGACGCCGAGGTAGGTAGAGGTCAGCTCGGCCCACACGTCGTTCGGGCGGCGCGCCGGGTCGGCGTGCAGCCGGATCTCGAACAGGGCCCAGCACACGTCGAGCATCACGTCGGCGTACCGGTCGCGCAGCGCGGTCCGCGCCGGCACGCTCGCACCCAGCCAGTGCTCATGCCAGGCGGGTTCGGCGGTGTCCAGCGCGGTCAGCTCGGCGATCGCCTCGGTCAGCGCGTCGCTGTCGGGCCAGTCCGCGTACGCGGGACGGGCCGTGATCGCGGCGACGTGCAGCGCGTGGCCGGTCTCGTGGATCAGCTCGGTGAGTTCACCCAGCCCGCCCGCGGTGTACGTGCCGAGCACCCAGGGCACGGCCCGGGTCCACCCGCCGGGGGTCTCGCGGGGGCGGGACCCGAACGTCGTGTACGCCACCGGCACCGGCGGCCGGTCCGGCCGGGTGGTCACGTCGTAGCGCACGCCCAGCTCAGCCGGGTCCGCGCCGAGCGCGGCGTGGTACGCGTCGGACAGCGGGCGCAGCCGGTGCAGCGGGATCGCCGACCGCAGCGCCCGCGCGGTCGTGCCGTACGTGTGCCACCAGTCCCACGGCTCGATCGGCGGGCCGCCCGCGGTGATCGCGCGCCATGTCTCCAGGATCGCGACCAGCGCCGGTTCGACCTGCGACACGGCTATGCCGAGGGCGGCCGCGTTCGCGGCGACGGGCGAGCCGTGCGCCCAGCGCCGGGCGCTGTGGGCCAGCAGCCGCCGGTACGGGCTGTCGTCGCCGTCGCCGTCGATCGACTGCCAGACCGGGCGCAGCGTGTGGAACAGGCGGCGGCGCCGCTCGGGGTCGGGTTCGTCGCCGAGGCCGCCCAGCACCGCCAGCCGGGTCAGTGTCCGCCCGTCGTGCTCCACAGCGGCCTGCCGGGCGCTGTAGTCCTGCTCGATCGTGTCCCTGAGCTCGTCGAACTCGGCGCTCGGACGCGCCTGCGGGTGTTCGGCCGATGCTGCCGGATCGGCCGCGGACAGCTCGGCCCACCGCCGCATGATCTCCATCGCGCGGCGGTCGGCGGTGTCCGGCGGCGCCGAGCACTCGGCGGCCTGCCCGTCGGCGGTGAGCACCGCGCAGTCGGCGGTCTGCCGGAGGGCTGCGTGCCGCGTGGTGCGGTCGGTGTCCAGACCGACGGCGGACAGGGTGGCGAGCAGGTGGGTGCGGCTGGCCGCGGCCTCCTCGGCCAGGCCCGGTTCCGCCGTGCCGAGGGCCTCGGCGAGCTCCAGCCGGTCGGCGAGCTCGCGGGCGTGCAGGTAGCAGCGCTCGGCGGCGGTGACGGCGGGGTCGGACATGGCCGCGACGATAGCCGAGCATGATCGCGTCCGTTCGACGCAGGCCGCCGCGGACCGTGTACCGGCCGGGGTCCGCGGCGGTACAGTCCGGCCGTGACGGCTGAGACTTCTCCGCTCCCGCTCAAGGCGCGCCTGGCGGCGTGGCGGTACGCGTTCCTCACCACGAACCCGCCCGAGCAGGGTGTGGTCGACGGGGTCACCCGCTGGCTGGTGGTGACCCGGGCCGGGGTGCTGCCGATGACGCTGACCTCGGGCCTGATGGCGGTGCTGCTGGCCGCGGTGTCCGACGCCGCCGTCGACTGGCTGAACGTGACCCTGGCCGTGGTCGGCATCGTGGTCGCGCACCTGGCCAACAACCTGATGAACGACCTGGCAGACACCGAGGTCGGCAACGACACCGCGGACTACCCGCGGGCGCTGTACGCCCCGCACCCGATCCTGGCCGGGCTGGTCACCAAACGGCAGTTGATCGCGGGCATCCTGCTCTGCCAGGTCGTCGACCTCGTCATCATGGTCACGCTGGTGGTGCGGCAGGACTGGTGGATCGTCGCGTTCGCGGTCGGAGGGCTGTTCCTGTCGTACGCGTACACGGCACCGCCGCTGCGGTTGAAGAAGGTCGGGCTCGGCGAGCTGGACGTGCTGCTCACCTGGGGTCCGCTGATGGTCGGCGGGGTGTACTACGCGGGCACCGGCACGCTGCCGTGGCAGGTCCTGGCCGCCGCGACGGTGTACGCGCTGCTGCCGACGACGGTGCTGATGGCCAAGCACATCGACAAGCTGCCCTACGACGGCCCGGCGGGCACGAAGACGTTCCCGGTGCTGATCGGCGAGCGGGCCGCCAAGCGGCTGACCCAGGCGATGATGGTCGCGTTCTACGTCGGCGTGGCGGTGCTGGTGGCGGTCCGGGCACTGCCGTGGCCGGCGCTGCTGGTGCTGCTCGCGGTGCCGATGCTGGTCAAGGTGGTGCGGGCGTTCGACCAGCCGGTGCCCGCCGAGCCGCCCGCGGACAACCCGGTGTGGCCGCTGTGGTGGGCCCCGATCGCGTTCCTGCACACGCGCCGGGCCGGCGGCCTGCTGATCCTCGGCCTGCTGGGCTGGGCGGTCTGGCTCGCGGTGCGGGGCTAGCGGGCGAGCACCGAGGCCGGCGGCAGGCCGGCCGGCTCGGCAGGCACGCCCACGTCGGCGAGACTGCGCAGGATCCTGGTCGCGACGACGCAGATCGTCACCGCGAGGATGAGGGACAGCACCGCGGAGATGGCTACTGCGACGGGCGACATTTGTGGCCGGCTCATACCCGCCCTTCGGCGTCGATGGGGACGAATCCGGTCACCGTAGCGGACTGTCGGGCGTCATGCTGACCCGCCGGGCACAGCCGCCGGGTGTACGAGCAGAGGCCTGTGCGTCCGGGGATGCGTATCCCCAGATGCACAGGCCTCTGGCACGAATACCGCCGGTTGGGCGGCGCGGACTCAGCTGGCGGCGCGCAGCGCCTGGCGGTAGTCCTTGTTGAGGCGGGCGATGGTTTCGAGGGGGATGCCCTTCGGGCACACCGAGGTGCACTCGCCGGTGTTGGTGCAGCCGCCGAACCCGGCCTCGTCATGCGCGTTGATCATGTCGATGACGCGGGCGTTGCGCTCCGGCTGGCCCTGCGGCATCAGGCCCAGGTGGGTGATCTTCGCGGCGGTGAAAAGCATGCCCGAGCCGTTCGGGCACGCCGCCACGCAGGCGCCGCAGCCGATGCAGGTCGCGGCCTCGAAGGCGGCGTCGGCATCTTCCTTGGGCACCGGGGTGGCGTGCGCGTCCGGCGCGGAGCCGGTCGGCGCGGAGATGTACCCGCCCGCCTGAATGATCTTGTCGAACGCGCGGCGGTCCACGACCAGGTCCTTCACGACCGGGAACGCGGCGGCCCGCCACGGCTCGATGTCGATCGTCTGGCCGTCGGTGAAGTGCCGCATGTGCAGCTGGCAGGTGGTGGTCGCCTTCTCCGGGCCGTGCGGGATCCCGTTGATGACCAGGCTGCACATGCCGCAAATGCCCTCACGGCAGTCGTGGTCGAACGCGACCGGGTCCTCGCCGTCGAGCGTCAGCCGCTCGTTGAGCACGTCGAGCATCTCGAGGAACGACATGTCCGGGGAGACGTTCTGCAGCGGGTAGGTCACCATGCTGCCCTTGTCCGCCGCGTCGGCCTGCCGCCAGATGCGCAGCTTCAGGCTCATCAGCTTCTCGGTCACTTGTAGCTCCGCTGGCTCGGGTGTACGTAGTCGAAGGTCAGGTCCTCCTTGTGCAGGACCGGCAGGTCGCCGCCGAACTCCCAGGCCGCGACGTAGCTGAAGCGCTCGTCGTCGCGGTCGGCTTCGCCCTCCTCGGTCTGGCTCTCGGCGCGGAAGTGACCGCCGCAGGACTCCTCGCGGTGCAGCGCGTCGATGCACATCAGCTCGGCCAGCTCGAAGAAGTCGGCCACCCGGCCGGCCCGCTCCAGGGACTGGTTCAGGCCCTCACCGTCGCCGGGCACCTTGGCCCGCTGCCAGAACTCGGCCTTCAGCTCGCGGATCTCGGTGATCGCCTTGCGCAGGCCGGCGTCGGTGCGCTCCATGCCGCAGTACTCCCACATGATGCGGCCCAGCTCGCGGTGGAAGGAGTCGACGGTGCGGTCACCGTTGATCGACAGCAGCTTCTCGATGCGGTCCTCGACCAGCTTGCGCGCCTCGGCGACCTCGGCGTTCTCGCCGTCCAGCTTCGGGAACGGGCCCGCGGCCAGGTAGTCGCCGATGGTGTTCGGCAGCACGAAGTAGCCGTCGGCCAGGCCCTGCATCAGCGCGGACGCGCCCAGGCGGTTGGCGCCGTGGTCGGAGAAGTTCGCCTCGCCGATCACGAACAGGCCCGGGATCGTCGACTGCAGGTCGTAGTCCACCCACAGGCCGCCCATGGTGTAGTGCACGGCCGGGTAGATGCGCATCGGCGTGGAGTACGGGTCCTCGCCGGTGATGCGCTCGTACATCTCGAACAGGTTGCCGTACTTGGCCTCCACCGCGTCGCGGCCCAGGCGGCCGATCGCGGCGGCGAAGTCCAGGTAGACGCCCAGGCCGCCGGGGCCGACGCCGCGGCCCTCGTCGCAGACGTTCTTCGCGGCCCGCGAGGCGATGTCACGCGGCACCAGGTTGCCGAACGCCGGGTAGATGCGCTCCAGGTAGTAGTCGCGCTCGTCCTCGGGGATGTCGGCCGGGACGCGGTTGTCGCCCTTGGCCTTGGGCACCCACACGCGGCCGTCGTTGCGCAGCGACTCCGACATCAGGGTCAGCTTCGACTGGTGGTCGCCGGACACCGGGATACACGTCGGGTGGATCTGCGTGTAGCACGGGTTGGCGAACAGCGCGCCCTTGCGGTGCGCCCGCCACGAGGCGGTGACGTTGCAGCCCTTGGCGTTGGTCGACAGGAAGAACACGTTGCCGTAGCCGCCGGAGGCGAGCACCACGGCGTCGGCGAACTCGGTGCTGATCTCACCGGTGACCAGGTCGCGCACCACGATGCCGCGGGCCCGGCCGTCCACGATGATCAGTTCGAGCATCTCGTGCCGGTCGTGCATCGTGACGGTGCCGGCCGCGATCTGGCGCTCCAGCGCCTGGTACGCGCCGAGCAGCAACTGCTGGCCCGTTTGGCCCCGGGCGTAGAAGGTCCGGGAGACCTGCGCGCCGCCGAAGGAGCGGGTGTCGAGCAGGCCGCCGTACTCGCGGGCGAACGGCACGCCCTGCGCCACGCACTGGTCGATGATCTGCACGGAGATCTGCGCCAGGCGGTGCACGTTCGACTCGCGGCTGCGGAAGTCGCCGCCCTTGACGGTGTCGTAGAACAGCCGGTGCACCGAGTCGCCGTCGTTGCGGTAGTTCTTGGCGGCGTTGATGCCGCCCTGCGCCGCGATGGAGTGCGCGCGGCGCGGGGAGTCCTGGTAGCAGTACGACTTGACCTGGTAGCCCAGCTCGCCCAGCGTCGCCGCGGCCGAGCCGCCGGCCAGGCCGGTGCCGACCACGATCACGGTGAGCTTGCGCTTGTTGGCCGGGTTGACCAGCTTCGCGCCGAAGCGCCGGCGCTCCCAGCGGGTCTCGATCGGGCCGTCGGGGGCCTTGGTGTCGGCGACCGGGTCGCCGAGGGTGTAGTAGTCCGTCATGGTCATTTCACCAACCCTGTGAGTACGGCGAACGGGACGACGAGGAAGCCCGCGCAGGTGACGAAGGCGATGGCGAACGCGGTGCCCTTGAGCACCCGCTCGCGGCGGGCGTTGCTGACGCCGAGGGTCTGCAGCCCGCTCCAGATGCCGTGGCGCAGGTGGAACCCGAGCGTGACCACGGCCAGGACGTAGAAGGCGGTGACGTACCAGCGCTCGGGGGCGAAGCCCTGCACCACGGCCGCGTTGGCCTGGGCGGGGTCGGCGACCGGGTTGAACGTCCGGGTGGTCAGGTCCAGGATGTGGTAGACCACGAACAGGAAGACGATCACCCCGCCCCAGCGCATGGTGCGCGCGGCGTAGCTGCCCTGGACCGGCTTGCGGTGAGCGTACTTGACCGGGCGGGCCTTGCGCGCGCGGATCGTCAGCACCGCCGCCGACCAGACGTGCAGCGCCAGCGCGACCAGCAGGCCGACCCGCTGGATCCACAGGAAGCCCGAGTGCGGCAGCAGCGGCGCGCCGATCTCGCGCAGCCAGTGCGCGTAGTGGTCGAAAGCCTCCGCGCCAAAGAAGATCTTGAGATTGCCGGCCATGTGCGCGAGCAGGAACAGCACGAGGGCTGCGCCCGAGGTCGCCATGATGACCTTGAGGCCGACCGATGAACGGAAAAGTCCAGGTCGGGAGAGGGTCTGATTCGCTACTGCCACGCCACGGAGGCTAGGGCGAAGTGGATCAGGCGTCCAATGCATGGCGCCTGCGGTGTCGATAGCCGTGGACTATCTGGAAACGCGCTGAAGAGCTGAACGCCCGCTGTAAACGTGCTCCCGCCAGCGGCGGCGTGCCCGCCACCACGCCGTGACCTGTGATGCATCACTCAGAGCGTGGTCAAACTCACTGCCCGAAACGGCTGCTCCCGAGCTGGACCTTGACCCTGGGACAGGGCCCAGCATGATGGGCGGGCCATCACGGAGGGAGCCGGGAGTGCAGCTGCTGACCATCGGCGCGTTCGCGCGCGCTGCCGGGCTGTCGGCGAAGGCCCTGCGCCTCTACGACGAGCTGGGGCTGCTGCCCCCGGCTGCCGTCGACGCCGAGACCGGATACCGCTTCTACGATCCCGGCCAGCTCGAACGCGCCCGGTTCATCGCCTCGCTGCGCCGGCTCGACATGCCGCTGGCGCGCGTCCGCCGGATCTGCGAGCTGCCGCCGCAGGACGCGGCAGCCGAGGTCGGCCGGTTCTGGGCGCAGGTCGCCGCCGACACCGCCGCCCGCGAGCAGCTCGCCGCGCTGCTGGTCGGCCGCCTGACGGCACAGGCGGACCAGGCCGGACCCGTGCCGGAGCTCAGCCTGCGTGCCGCGGCGCGCTCGGCCGTCGGGCTCGTCCGCGACACCGACGAGGACGTCGCGTACGCCGGGACGCGCCTGCTCGCCGTCGCCGACGGTATGCGCGGCACGGCCGGGGCACGGGCCGCCGAGGCTGCCGTCGCCGCGCTGCACCGCCTCGAAACCCGCTCGGGCGACGATCCCGGCGCGCTGCTCGACGTGCTCGCGGCCGCGTTCGACGACGCCGACGTCGCGGTCCGGTCCGTGGCGCGAGGCGACCACGGCCACCGGGACACGGGCCGGGCCGTGACCACGCTGACCGCGCTGCTGTGGACCGGTTCGCACATCGGACTCGCCCACGTCGGCGACACCCGCGCCTACCGGCTGCGCGACGGGGGCCTGCGGCAGCTCACCGGCGACCACAGCTGGGTGCGCGAGCAGCTCGACCTGGGCCGGCTCAGCCACGAGGAGGCCGCCGCGCACCCGCGGCGCTCGCTGCTCACGGCCGCGCTCGACGGCGGCGGGACGCGGCCCGAGCTGGCCCTGCACCCGGCCGCCGCCGGGGACCGCTACCTGCTGTGCACCGACGGGCTGTGGAGCATCGTGGCGACCGCGACCCTGCGGACCGTGCTGTGCGGCTGCGCCGACCCCGCACAGGCCGCCGACGAGCTGGTCGCGGCCGCATACGCGGCGGGTGCACCGGACAACGTGGCCTGCGTCGTCGCCGACGTCACGGCATCATGAGGCTCGGGGCGTACGCGGTCGACCGGCGGCCCCTGGCCGTTCCCGCGTTCCGGCGGCTGTGGGCCGCGTCGGCGGTGTGCGCGGTGGGCGGCTCGTTCAGCGGCGTCGCCGTGCCGACGCAGCTCTACACCCTGACCGGCTCGTCGGCGACGGTCGGGGCGGCCGCCGCGGTGTCGTTCGGCGCGCTGGTCGTCGCCGCGCTGTGGGCCGGGGCGCTGGCCGACCGGGTCGACCGCCGGCCGCTGCTGCTGGCCGGACAGGGCGCGCTCGCGGTGACGTACCTGGGGCTGTGGGTCCAGGCGGCGCTCGGCGGGTCCGTCGCCGCGGTGCTGGTCCTGGTGGCGTGCCAGGGACTGGGCTTCGGCGCGGTCATGGTGACGACCGGCGCGGTGGTGCCCCGGCTGGTGCCCGCGGAGCTGCTGTCCGCGGCGACCAGCCTCAGCTCGCTGGTCCGCTATGGCGGCGCGATCGCCGGGCCGGTGCTGGCCGGGGCGCTGATCCCGCTGCTGGGCCTCGACACGCTGTACCTGCTCGACGCGCTCGCCCTGGCCGCCATGCTGTGGGCCGTGCACCGGCTCCCGCCGCTGCCGCCCCTCGCGGCATCCGGCCTGGCGGCGCAGCGCGGGGTCGGCGCGCGGCGGCCGTCGACCGTGGGGCAGGTGCTGGACGGGTTCCGGTATCTGCTGCGCCGGCGGCTGCTGGTCGCGGTGCTGGCCGTCGACCTGGCGGCGATGGTCTTCGGGCTGCCGTTCTCGCTGTTCCCGGAGCTGGCCCAACAGGCGTTCGGCGGGGCCGCGGGCGGCGGCGTCGAGCTGGGGCTGCTGTACGCCGCGTACCCGGTGGGGGTGTTCGCGGCCGGGCTGTGCTCTGGCGTGTTCACCCGGTTCCGGCGGCACGGGGCGCTGATGGCGGGGGCCGCGGCGGCCTGGGGCGTGGCCGTCGTGCTGCTGGCGCTCGCCCCGCGCCTGGGGCCGGCACTGGCCGCGCTGGCGGCGGGCGGCGCGGTGAACTTCGTGCTCAGCACCTGCCGCAACGCCATCTCGCAGGCGTACACCGACGACGCGTTGCGGGGTCGGATCTCCGGTTCGCTGACCGTGGTGGTGATGGGCGGCCCGCAGCTCGCCCACGTGCTGCACGGCGCGGCTGCCGCCATCGCCGGGCCGCGGGCCGCGATCGCGGCGGGCGGCCTGCTGGCGGTGGCCGCGGTCGCGACGATCGTCCGTGTCGTCCCGGAGCTGTGGACCTACGCGGTCGCGGCGAGCACTCCGGCACCGTCCGCCGCGATGACGGCATCGCCGGGGCGCAGACCATAGCTGTACGCTATCGAGGTGCAGTTGCAGCAGCTCAAATATTTCGTGGCGGTCGCCGAGACGCGGCACTTCACCCAGGCGGCCGAGCAGGCCGGGGTGACCCAGCCGTCGCTGAGCAAGCAGATCCACGTGCTGGAGACCGAGCTGGGCGCGCCGCTGTTCACCCGCTCGCGGGGCAACATCATGCTCACCCCGGCCGGGGAGGCGCTGCTGCCCCGGGCCCGGCGCATCCTCGCCGACGTCGAGACGGCCCGGCTGGAGGTCCAGGAGCTGATCGGGGTGCGCCGCGGCCGGCTGCGCCTGGGCGCCACGCCCAGCCTGTGCACCAGCCTGGTGGCCCCGGTGCTGCGCCGCTACCAGGAGGGCTATCCCGGCGTACGCCTCATGCTCGAGGAGGGCGGCTCGCAGGACCTCGTCGGCAAGCTCGCCCGCGGCGGCCTGGACCTGGCCCTGATCGTGCTGCCGGAACACGGCACCGACCCGGCCCTGCGGGCCGAGCCGATCCTGCGCGAGAGCCTGGTCGTCGCGTCCTCGACGACGCTGCCCGCACCGACCGAGGCAGGCACGCTGCGCCTGTCCGAACTCGACGGGCAGCCGCTGGTCATGTTCCGCCCCGGCTACGACCTGCGCGACGCCACCCTGGAGGCCTGCCGCCGCGCGGGCTTCACGCCGACGTTCGCGATCGAGGGCGGCGAGATGGACGCCGTGCTCGGCTTCGTCGAGGCCGGCCTCGGCGTCGCCCTGGTGCCGTCCCTGGTCCTGTCCGGCCGCACCCGCCTGCGCTCCACCCCCCTGGCTCCCCCGGGCGTGCAGCGCACCATCGCCCTGGCCCACCGGCGCGACGTGACCCCCACCCACGCCGCCCGCGCCCTGCGCGAGGTCCTGCTCGCCTACGTCCACGAGGAATCCGCCTGGTCCCGCCTCCCCACCGGCGTGGAACCCATCTAAGGCGAAGGAAGGGCACCTTCTTATCGGATTCCGATGTAGAAGGTGCCCTTCCCAACCTCGCGGAGCGCTGATCAGGCCGGAGGGTCGGCGATGCAGGCGGTGGCGACGCGGACGAAGCCCTGCCGCTGGTACACGCGGGCCACGTCCTCCGACGCCGCGGACAGGAAGACGGTGCGCACGCCCTGGTCGAGGGCGTGGCGGGCGAGCAGCGCGGTGACCGCCCCGCCGAGGCCGCGGCGGCGCGCCGACGGCAGCGTGGCCACCCCGACGATCTCGGCGACGTCACCCGCGCGCTGGTAGAGGCCGCTGGCCGCCGGTCCCTGACCGGGCAGCTCGGCGAGGGCGTTGGCGCGTACGCCGCTACGGATGTCGGCCAGCTGCCGGGCGAGCTGCTCGGCGTCCGGAGCGCTCAGCGCGGCGTCGCGCTCGGCCGGTCCGGCGTCCCCGGCCGCCGTGCCCGGCGAGCCGAACCCGACGTGGGCCACGGCGCTGATCGCGGCGAGGTCGGCGGCGGCGTCCGGGGCGTCCGCGTCGACGATACGCGCGGATCCGGTGGCCGCGGCGAGCCGGGCGGGGTCGAGCACGAGCAGCGGGGCGCGCAGCACCGACAGCCCGGCCGCCTCGGCGAGCGGCAGCAGGCCGGGGGTGGTCTCGTCGACCCACTCGAACGCCTCGGGCACGCCGAGTTCGCGCTGGCGGGCGCGTACGGCGGCGAGGTCGGCCGCGGTCGGGGCCGGCCCGCCCAGCACCGGTCGGGCGTAGAACGGGTACGGCGTGCTCTGCCGCAGGAACAGTTCGAGGCCGCCGTGCCGCTCCACGGCGGCCCGGTCACGGGGCACGGCGTCGTAGAAGCGTTCCAGGCGGTTCAGCAGATCGTCGGTCACCGGCTGAGGCTAGTGCGAGCCAGATGCCGCGTCGCGCGGTTTACCCGGCGTGCCGGGTGTCGCCCGACGGATAAAGGGGCTGCGCCTCTTGCGATCGCCATGTACTTTGCATTACAAAGTTCTTGGCGACAGTTGAAGGGAGTCCGGCGATGACGACACCGGCGACCGCGCACCCCGAGCAGATGCTCGACGAGGTGCGCAGAGTCCGCGAGCAGGCCCGCAGGCAGGCCCACGCCGGGGCGTGGTTCCCGGTGGCCGCGCTGGCGGTGCTGCTGCTGGCCAGCATCAGCCTCTACGAGGTGCCGTTCGCGCAGGTCGACGCGGTGGGCCTGTACTCCCCCTGGGCGGGCCTGCCCGCCACGCCGCGCAGCGAACTGGCGTCCTACCTGTTCTGGTTCATCGGCACCCCGCTCACCATCGCTCTGATCGGCGCCTGGTATCGCTGGCGCGCCCGCCGGGTCGGAGTCCGGGTGCCCTGGCGCTGGTTCGCGGTCACGGCCATGGGCGCCCTGCTCGCGCTGGCCGTGATCGCGGCCATGCCGGTCGACCGGCCCGCCGATGCGCAGCAGATGGGGTCCTACGCGGCGGTCCCGCTCCTGGAGCAGGTCAGAATCGGGCTGTTCACGCCGCTGATGCCGATCGCGCTCGCGATCGTGGTGCTCGGCTGGGCCGAACGCAGCCGGGCCGTGGCGCTGTCCGGCCTCTGGGTCGGTGCGATCACCTGGTGGCAGTGCTCGCAGGGCCTGGGCCGGCTGGCCGGCTGGCAGGCGTGGGTGCTCGGCGGGTTCGAGGGTCCGGCGCTGGGCGGCGAGCTGACCCTGTTCGGGCTCAACCGCCCCGGGCCGACGCTGATCCTGATCGCGCTGCCGCTGCTGGTCTTCGCCACGGTGCGGGCGGTACGCACCCGCGGCGGCCTACGGTGAGCGGCGACGACACGACGCACCCGGCACTGGCCCTGGACGAGACCGTCCACCAGCGCTTCCGGCTGGGCATCATGGCCGTGCTCGCCGAGACCGCCGAGTGCTCCTTCACGACCCTGCGCGACCAGCTCCAGCTCAGCGACGGCAACCTGAGCCGGCACCTGCGGGTGCTGGAGGAGGCGGGGCTGGTCGAGATCCGCAAGGGATACGAGGGCCGCAAGCCCTGCACCTGGCTCAAACTGACCCGCCAGGGCGCCGCCGCGCTCCGCCAGGAGATCGCCGCCCTGGAACAGCTCGTCGCACGCATGCGCGCCACCGACCCCCTGCGCTGACCAGGCGCCCTTCCTTCGGTCAGTACGCGTGGTGGTCAGGCTTGTCGAGCCACGCTTGGTAGACCACCGCACCCAGTTCGGGGTGGAGCTGCTCCAGGTGGATGCGGCGCTGGTCGGGGGGTCGGGCGAAGTCCTCGTACTGGAAGGCGTCGTCGAAGCCGATCTTCCGGGTGGCTTCCACGTCGCAGCTGTAGTAGACGGCGTCGATGCGGGACCAGTAGATGGCGCTCATGCACATCGGACACGGCGCGCCGCTGGTGTAGATCGTGCAGCCCATCAGCATCCTGGCCCGGCGCGGCAGCGGATCGGGCGAGCCCTCGGGGCGCTCGACGTAGGCCAGGGTCGACTCGTCCTGGTGGTCCTCCGGGATGGACGGGGCCTCGGGGTTGAGCACCTGGACGGCCTTGCGGATCGCCTCGACCTCGCCGTGCGCGGTCGGATCTCCGGTGAGCAGGACCCGGTTCTGCCCTCGGGCGATGATCTCGCCGTCTCGGGCGATCACCGCGCCGAAGGGGCCGCCCCAGCCGCGCTCCACCGACTCCGCCGCCATGCGTACGGCCTCGGCCAGGAGCTCTTTGTGGTCCATCGCGCGCCTCCCGTCGACGGCCCCCCCGCGCTCCACCTTAGTGTCCATCATGTTCGGTTCACTCTGATTGCACGATAAGTGCCGCTTGTGTAGGCTAGTTGATCGTGGAGTCACGGGTGGACCCGGCGACGGGCGGGCCTGCCGCCAGTGCGACCGTCGTCATCACCCAGCACGTCACCGCGGGCCGCGAGGACGAATACCAGCCCTGGCAACAGCGGACCATCGAGGCCGCCGGCCGGTTCGACGGCTTCGAGAACGCCGAGATGTGCCCGCCGGACACCGGCGGCGAGCGGGTCGTGGTCTTCCGCTTCACCACCGTCGAGCAGCTGACCGCCTGGATGCAGTCCGACGTGCGCCGCCGGCTGCTCGACGAGGGTGCGGGCCTGTTCGACGCCCCGCCCGCCGTCGAGGTGCTCGTCGGCGAACCGCCCGCCCGGGACGTGGTCACCGCGGTCGTGTCACACGACGTGCTGCCGGGCCGGGAGCAGGCGTTCGCGCGCTGGCAGGACCGGATGAGCCAGGCGCAGGAGCGGTTCCCCGGATATCTGGGCAGCGAGCTGTTCCCGCCCGTGCCCGGCGTCCAGGAGCACTGGGTCACGCTGCTGCGCTACGACACCGCCGCGCACCTGACCGCATGGCTGGAATCGGACGCGCGCGCCAGGCTCCTGCACGAGGCCGGCCGGATCCTGCGCCGGCCCTTCGACCTGCACACGATCCGGTCGCCGTTCAGCGGCTGGTTCGGCTTCGGCGGCGCGCCCGCGGCGGTGCCCAGCTGGAAGCAGGCGATGGCGGTGCTGCTCGCCCTGTTCCCGACCGTGACCCTGCTGTACTACGTCGGCGCTCCCCTGCTCCGGGCGCTGCAGGTCACCGGTGCGTTCGCCATCTTCGTCAGCAACGTGCTCAGCAGCGTCATCCTCACCTGGCTGCTGATGCCGCTGGTCAACCGGGCCCTGGCGTTCTGGCTGCTGCCGCACGGTCCGCACCGGGTCCGCACCGACGTCGCCGGCGCGGCCGTCGTCGTGGCCTGCTACGCGGTGCTGATCGCGGTGTTCACCGCCCTGTTCGGCTGAGCGGCGGCCCACCGCCGGGCCTCATTCGTGCGGGTGCACCCCGGCGGTGTGCGCGGGCGGGATCTCCGCACCGGCGGCGATGCTCAGGCAGACGCGGTCGCGGGTCAGCGGCAGGGCGCCGAAGCGGATCCCGGTGGCGTCGCGGACCGCGTTGGCCAGCGCCGGAGCCACCGGGTTGAACGGGCTCTCGCTCATCGACTTCGCGCCCAGCGGGCCGAGCCGGTCGGCGGTGTCGGCGAAGCGCACCTCGGTGTGCGGCACGTCACCGAACGCCGGGACGTGATAGTTGCGGAAGGTCTCCGTGGTGACCCGTCCGGTGTCGTCGAGCACCATCGACTCGTACATCGCCGCGCCCAGTGCCTGGGCGACGCCGCCCTCGACCTGCCCGCGGCACTGCATCGGGTTGACCACGCGCCCGGCGTCGGCCGCGTGCACGCTCTGCAGGATCCGGATCTCGCCGGTGCCGGGATGCACCGCCACCCGGAATCCGTGCACGTTGAACGCCACCGACCGCGGCGAGCCGTCGCACCCGCCCTCACCGGCCGGCGACCAGCCGCCCTGCGCGAGGTCGGCGAGCGGCACGGGCACACCGCCGCAGCGCACCGCGTCGCCGTCCAGCGCGCAGGCCGCCGGGTCCACGCCGGTGCGGGCCGCGGCCGCGGCGACGAGCTGATCCCGCAGCGCCTGCGCGGCGCGGGTCGCGGCCAGCCCGGCGACCACGATGCCGGTCGACCCGAAAGCCCCGGTGTCGTACGCGACGACGTCCGTGTCGGCCTGCCGCAGCCGGATCCGGTCGGCGCTCGTGCCGAGCACCGTCGCGGCGAGCTGGCGGTGCACCGTGGAGGTGCCGTTGCCGAACTCGGCGGTGCCGACCGCGAGGTCGTACCCGCCGTCGGCGCGCAGGCTGATCCGGGCGCGGGACCGGTGCCCGTGCGGCGGCACCGTGTCGATCATCGCGAGCGCGACGCCCTGCCCGACCAGCCAGTCCGGCCCCGGGGCCGTGCGCTCGCCGCCGCGCAGCGCCGCGTCGACGAGCTGCAGACACTGGTCGAGGCCGTAGCTGCCGATCTCGACGTCCTCGGGTTCGGTGCTGTGGGCGATCATCGGGTCGTCGGGTCCGATGACGTTGCGCTGCCGGAACGCGATCGGGTCGATGCCCAGGGTGCGGGCCAGCTCGTCCATCGCCGACTCGATCGCGAAGATCGTCTGGCTGAGGCCGTAGCCGCGGAACGCGCCGGCGGGCACGGTGTTGGTGTAGACGGCGTACCCGTCGACCTTCTTGTTCGGGCACCGGTACACCGAGACCGCCTCGTGGCAGCTGTGGAAGATCGTGGCGGCGTGGTTGCCGTACGCCCCGGTGTTCGAGACGACGCGCAGTCGCAGGGCCGTCAGCGTGCCGTCGCGCCGCGCGCCCACCTTGATCTGCACGGTCGCCGGGTGGCGGGTCGTCGTGGCGGTGAACTGCTCCTGCCTGGTGAACTCCAGCTGCACCGCCCGGCCGGTGCGCAGCGTCGCCAGCGCGGCCAGGTCCTCGGTGAGCATCTCCTGCTTGGCCCCGAAGCCGCCGCCGACCCGGCCGCACGCCACCCGGACCGTCTGCTCGGGACGGTCGAACAGGTCGCACAGCGCGCCCCGGGTCAGGAACGGCACCTGGCTGCTGGTGCGCACGTCGAACCGGCCCGCCTCGTCCAGCCGGCTGATCGAGGCGTGCGTCTCCAGGTGGGCGTGCTGCACCCGGTGGGTGGTGAACGTGTGCTCGTACACCGCGTCGGCGGCGGCGAACCCGGCCTCGACGTCGCCGACCTCGCCGTGGACCTCGACCGCGATGTTGCGCTCCGCGCAGGCGATGCGCTGCTCGGCGCCCTTGCCCGGGTGCAGGGTCGGGGCGCCGGGCGCCATCGCCTGCTCGGCGTCGAACACCGCAGGCAGGACCTCGTAGTCGACGACCAGCCGCCGGCAGCCCTCCTCGGCGGCGGCGACGGAGTCGGCCAGCACCGCGGCCACCCGCTGGCCGACGAACCGCACCACGTCGTCGAGCAGGCGGGTGTCGGCCGGATCGTCGCGGGGGTCCTCGTGGCGGGCCGTGGAGTAGAGCTTGTCCGGCGAGTCCGCGTGCGTGAACACGGCCAGCACCCCGGGCACGGCGAGCGCCGCGCTCGGGTCGATCGACCTGATCCGGGCGTGTGCGTGCGGCGAGCGCAGCAGCTTCAGGTGCGTCAGCCCGTCGACCGCCACGTCGAGGGTGAACCGGGCCGTGCCGGTGACGACCGCTGGTCCGCCGGGCGCGGGCAGGTTGCGGCCGACCTGGTCACCGGGACCGGGCTGCTCGACGTGGGTCACCCCGGCGACGGCGTCGGCGACCGCGCGGTAGCCGGTGCACCGGCACAGGCTGCCCTTGAGCGCCCGGCCGAGGTCCTGGCGCTGCCGCTCGTCGAGCGCGGCCACCGTCATGATCATCCCGGCGGTGCAGAAGCCGCACTGGAAACCCTGCGCGTCGAGGAAGGCCTGCTGCACCGGGTGCGGCTCGTCGCCACGGGCGAGTCCTTCGATCGTCGTCACGCGGCGCCCGAGCGCGCGGAAGGCGGGCAGCAGGCAGCTGTGCACCGGTTGTCCGTCCAGGTGCACGGTGCACGCGCCGCAGTCGCCCGCGTCGCAGCCCTTCTTCACCCCGTACCAGCCCAGCTCACGCAGGTAGGTGCGCAGGCACTGCCCCGGGCGCGGCCGGGCGGTGAAGTTCGTGCCGTTGACCTCGACCGACATCGGTCTCACGCCTCCGGACCCAGCTCGCGGCTGATCTCCTCGGCGAACCGCAGGGTCATGTGCCGCCGCCAGGCCGGGCTGCCGTGCACGTCGTCGTAGTACAGCGGCGGGCCGATCGCCTGGTCGACCGCGGCGGCCAGCGCGTCCGGGCCGGGCACCGCCGGGAACCGCAGCTGGACCGGGCGCACGGTCGAGGCGGTCACCGTCAGCACGAAGGAGCCGGGCGTACGCGCGCCGACGAGCAGCGCCGCCGACCGGCCGTGCGGCGACAGCGAGATCTGGCGGAAGGCCGTCGTGGCGCGCAGGGCACGGTCCGGCAGGTGGATCGAGCGCAGCAGCTCGCCCCGGGCCAGCACGTTGCTCCGCGGACCGGTGACGAACGCGGCGGCGGGGACCTGCCGGCGGCCGCCGTCCGGGGTCCAGATCGTGCAGACGCCGTCCAGGGCCGCCGTCAACGAGATCATCGGGCCGGGTGGCAGCGACAGGCACAGGTTGCCGCCGACGGTCGCCTCGTTCCAGATCTTGAACGAGCCGAGCAGGGCGTGGCAGCAGTCGCGGATCAGCGGTCCCACCGGCCAGTGCGGTGGCAGCGGCAGCGCGTACAGCTGGGCCAGGGTGCACGTGGCGGCGATCTCCAGGCCGGTCTCGCCGGCGCGCAGCGGCTCCCAGCCGAACCCGGCCAGGTCGACCAGCCGCCGCAGGTGCGGCTGCGGCTCGGAGAACAGCCAGGTGCCGCCGGCCAGCCACGCGTCGCCCGGCTGCCAGGTCGCCTGGTCGGCCCGGGTGGGCGCCTCGACCACCGAGGTGATGGTGTTCAGGTCCATCCGCGTCCCCTCCGCCCGAGCGCCGCCCCTGCCAGATTCCCATCCGGTGGTCGGTCGGGGGCGGTAAACGGGACACGCGGCGAGCGGTCAGGCTGCGGCGCGGGGCCAGTCCGCGAACGCGGCGCGCACGGTCGCGCAGGCCTGCGGGGTGAGCCCGTACAGGTGCCGCCAGACGTCGTCGGCGAGGCGGTCCAGGCGGGCCATCGCGGCGGTGAAGTCCTCGTCGGACAGCGTCGGGTCGGCCCGCAGACCCAGTTCGACGAGCTGGTCGCGGGAGTAGTCGCGCAGCGCGCCCGCCACGTCGATGTAGTCGCGGGGCTCGGCCCGGGTCGCCAGCGCCGCGACCTTGCCGCCGAGCACGTCCTCGACGTGCAGCACCGGGCCGATGTCCATGACCACGGTGCCGCGGTTGCGGTCGAACCGGGCCAGGGTCAGCCGCATCACCGCGTCCCCGCGCACGATCTGGAACTCGACCAGCTCGTCGTCGAAACCGCCGAACACCTCGCCCAGGTCGTCGCCGTACGTGGTGACGTCCAGCCCGGCCGCGCGCAACGCCTGGGCGACCAGATCCCCGGCGGCGCGCACGCCGCCGTCGACGTCGGTGAACAGGTCCACGTCCTCGGTCGCGCGGTGCACGATGCCGTACAGATTGAGCGCGTGCCCGCCGCCGAGCGCGAACCCGTGCGCCTGTGCCACACCCAGCGCGATCCGGGCGACCTCGACCTGCAGTTCCTCGACCGTCATCCGGGGGCGTCCGTCACCGGGCGGCGACGGACGCGCGCAGCACCGGGTGGCGTTCCTCCCAGGCCCGGCGCACGCCGCGGGGCAGGAACAGCTGCGGCCACAGCCGGACCAGGGTCGGCCCGTCGAGCCAGGCCCGCAGCTCCTCGACGCTGCTCGCCTCGCGCAACACGGTCTCGTACATCCACTGCAGCAGGTGCGCGTTGTCCAGGTCGAGGTGGCGGTCGGCCTGCCAGAACAGCCGGTGCGGCAGCACCGCGACCCCCGACGTCGGCCCGGCCAGCGCGGCCAGGTCCGGGGCCACCAGCGCACGGCGGCCCGGCCGCGCGCTGGGGGGCGCGGCACTGCGGCGATCGCGGCGGTCCACACACTGAGGGTAGCGGCTCACGGACCCGGCGGGACAGCCGCTTGCCCCGCCGTCGCCCGGCGGTGGACGCCACCCGCACTGACCTCGGCGTTCGCGTGTGCCAACAGGGACCTCAGCGGCGGCGGGAGCTGCGGGCCGGGCGGGACCGTGACGGGCGGGCGGCGCTGGTGGCGTCGCCGGTGGCCGTGTGCGTCGCGGGCCAGTGGGCCGGGCGGGTGAGCGTGGGCGGCAGCAGCGTGCCGAGGTCGCCGCGGGCCGCGTCGAGCTGCGACTGGATCAGGTACAGGCAGCCGGTGAGGTCCGCGCCGCGGATGTCGGCCCCGCGCAGGTCCGCACCCAGCAGGTCGGCCCCGCGCAGATCCGCGCCGCGCAGATCCGCCCCGATCAGGTACGTGCCGCGCAGGCTCGCCCGGCGCAGGTCGGCCTCGCGCATGTCCGCGCCCATCAGATCGGTCCCGGACCGGTCGGGTCCGGGACCGCCGCCCCGCCCGCGGACCGCCGCGCTGGTCTGGCGCAGCAGGTCACCGGCCTCGCGGCGGCGCGCGTCGACGTCGAGCGCGGCCAGCTCGGCGGGCGTGCCACCGGTGAGCTGCTCGGTCTGCGCCAGCACCCGGGCCAGGTCCGCGCCCAGCGCTGCGCCGGGCCGCAGCGCCACCGCCTCGTGCAGGTAGTACAGCAGCTCGTGCAGGTGCCGCATGACCGAGAACGACGCGAACATGTCCCGGGCCGTCGCGGGCTCGGCACGCCAGTCGCGACCACCGAAGGTCACCTGGGCGACCTGCTGGCCCGCGCCGAAGCAGTCGAACACGGTGCACCCGGCGAAGCCGCGTTCGCGCAGCTGCGTATGGATGCCGCAGCGGAAGTCGCCCTGCAGGTTCGGGCAGGCCGTGCCCGCGGGCTTGTCGATCGCGAAGTCGCTGGAGCGCGCGAACGCGGGGGCCACGCAGCACAGCGCGAAGCAGCGCGAGCAGTCGGCGTGCAGGCGCTCCCGCCAGGGCTCGGCAGGCCGGTCGTCGGGCACGGTGGTGGCTCCTGAGCTGGGCTTTCCGTGGTCGGTTCCGAGCCTAGCGGGCCGGTGCGGGCTCACTCGCCGGTGACGCCGTCGACGGCCTCGCGGATCACGTCGGCGTGGCCGTTGTGGCGGGCGTACTCCTCGATCATGTGCAGGTACACCCAGCGCAGCGACATGGTCTCCTGGAGCCGCTCGTGCACGAACGTGTCGTCCAGCGACACCCCGGCGACGGCGTCACGGCAGGCCTGCTGCTCGGCGGCCAGCGCCGCAAGGTCGGCCTCCGCGCCCGCCGGGTCGGCCAGGTCGAACGAGGCCCCGGGGCGGCCGTCGGGGTGGCTGTACAGCGACGGCACCGCCTCGCCGCGGACCCGGCGGCGGAACCAGGTGCGCTCCACGTCGGCCAGGTGCCGGACCAGGCCGAGCAGGGTCAGCGTCGACGGCGGCGCGGACGCCTGCGCGAGCTGCCGCCCGGTGAGCCCGGCGCACTTGTGCAGCAGGGTGGCCCGGTGCCGGTCCAGGTAGCCCTCCAGCAGGGTGCGCTCGTCGGCGACGTACGGCTCGTCGGTGCGGGTGATCGGCGGGGCGGTCCAAGTCATGTGACGCATGATGCCTGTTTCGTCCCCGCTCCGCATGGTCGGGGTGCCGCCGGTACGCTCCGGAACTTGTGATCGAGACCGAGCGGCTCGTGCTGCGCCCCTACACCCCCATCCTGGCGGCGCGGATCGCCGACGGCGCGCCGCGCGACCCGCGCTGGGCCGACGACTACCCGTTCGACGGCGACCAGACCGCGGCCCGGATGTACCTGCAGGCGGGCGCGCCCACCGGGCCGTGGGTGCCGTACACGGTCGAGGTGCGCGCGAGCGGCCTGGTCGTGGGCGGGGTCGGCTTCCACGGCGCGCCCGACGCCTCGGGCACGGTCGAGATCGGGTACGGCCTGGCCGAGTCCGCGCGCGGGCACGGTTACGCCGCGGAGGCCGCGTCGGCGCTGGTCGCACTGGCGCAGCGGCTGGGCGCGCGGCAGGTCGTCGCGACGCTGGAGTACGACAACAAGCCCAGCGCGAACGTGCTGCGCCGGGCCGGTTTCATGGAGCAGAGCCCGCTGCGCTGGGTCCGGACGGCGGCCTGACCCAGGCTGCGGGCAGCGCGTACGCCCAGCCGGGCTGCCACGTGAACGGCGCGGTCACCTGCGCGGCCAGGTCCGCACCCGCCAGCAGCACGGCGAGGGCATACCGGTTGGCGGCGTGCGCCACCAGCAGGACACGCCGCCCGTCCTGCGTCGCGGCCAGTTCCTCCAGCAGGTGCGCGGTGCGCGCCAAGACCTGGCGGTAGGACTCCCCGCCGGGGAACGGCACGTCCACCCGGCCCGGGCGTTCGGCCTCCAGCCGGCTCACGGGCATCCCGTTGAGCTCCCCATAGTTGATCTCCCGTAGTCGCGGGTCGGTGCGGTGCTCGATGCCGGCGCCGCCGAACGCGATCCGCGCGGTCTGCACGGCGCGCCGCAGGTCCGAGCTGACGACCAGGTCGATGCGCTCGCCGCGGCGGCGTTCGCCCAGCTCGGCGGCCCTGCGCAGGCCGGTCGGCGAGAGCTCCCCGGGCAGCCACCCGGTCGCGAACCCGGCCTCGTTGTCCAGCGTCGGCGAGTGCGTCTCGTACACCAGGGACACGGTCATGGCGGGGAGTCTGGCACAGCCGGACCGGTGCCGTGGTTGCGTGAAACGTGCATCTGACCCCGTTTCGTCCGGACAATGGACGAGGAGGTGGAGGCCATGAAGGCAAAGGTCGGCGACACCATCGTCGTCGAGGGCACGCACGTCGGGGACCACCGCAGGATCGGGGTGATCACCGCGGTGCCGCACGAGGACGGCAGCCCGCCGTACACGGTCCGCTGGGAGGACGACCAGCACGAGGGCATCCTCTACCCGGGCCCCGACACGCACATCAAGACCGGGAACTGACCCGCCAAGATCGCGACGATCTTGCGTGAACCGTTGACGATTCGCCCCTTGAGGGCGTGTCGTACCCACAGTTCGCGCAAGATCGTCGCGATCTTCGGGTGAGGGTTAGGTGCGGGTTACGGCGTTGGCGTGGATCGCGTCGTGGAGGTACTGGGTCATGCCGGGTTTGATGGCCTCGTAGGTGGCGGTGAAGCGGTCGTCGGCGAGGTACATGTCGGCCAGGCCGGTGTGGATCTCGTAGCTGCACTCGTAGAACCAGCGGCTGATGAGCTGGCGATGCTCCTCGGCCAGGTCCATCGCCTCGGGGCTCTCGGCGGGGGCGCCGGAGTCCATCAGGGCGGTGAAGCGGCGGCCCCAGTCCTCGTTCTCCTGCTTGTTGCGCAGCCAGTCGTCCTTGGTGTAGCGGGCGGTGCGGCGACTGGACTCCTGGTAGGCGTCCGTGCCGCCCCAGCGCTGCTCCACCTCCTCGGTGTGGTCGTCGGGGTTGAAGTCGCCGAACACCTCGAAGCGCTCCTCGGGGGTGAGGTTGACTCCCACTTTCTTCGCCTCCATCGCGAACTCGATCGCGGTGACCATCTCCTGCATGCGCTTGATGCGCCCGGTCAGCAGCTCGTGCTGGCGGCGCAGGTGCGCCGTCGCGTCGGACTGCGGATCGTCGAGGATGGCCGCGATCTCTTCCAGCGAGAACTCCAGCTGCCGGTAGTACAGGATCTGCTGCAGCCGCTCCAGGTCGTCCTCGACGTACCGGCGGTAGCCGGTGGCCGAGCGCTCGCTGGGCGACAGCAGGCCGATCTCGTCGTAGTGGTGCAGCGTCCGCACGGTCACGCCGGCGAGTTCGGCGACCTTGCCCACGGTGTAAGCCACGGTTCTCTCCTTTCCGAGAACCAGGTTCCGGTCTCCCGTTACGTGAGAGTCAAGCCGATGGCGCGACCGTTCGCGGCCGGGACGCGGTGACGGCCACCACCGCGAGCACGAACACGGTGCACAGGGTCAGCATCTGCGGCAGCAGCTTGATCACGTCTTCGAGCTGCCGGTAGGCGTCGTCGACCAGGCCCGGATCCCAGCCGCTGACGCTGGAGGCCCACCACAGCGGCGCGAACCGCCGCGGGGCGCGCTCGGCGGGCAGCGCGGCCAGCACGTACACCGCGGTCGCGGCCGCCGGCAGCAACAAGCCGCCGACCACCCCGACGAGCCTGGCGGCGACGGTCCGGCCGTTGCCCAGCAGGCCCCGCAGCGTGTACCCGAGCAGCGCGGCCCCCGCGGTCCAGCTCGCGATCGCGGCCAGCGATGCGGGGGTCTGCTCGCCCATCACCTGGCCGAAACCCGGCACGACGGCGATGGCGGCCACGCCGAGCCCCAGCGCCACGGGCACGGCGAACACCGCGGCGGGAATCGGCCGGACCCGCGCCGCCCATCGCCCGAAAAACCACGCGGGTGGGACGGACAGCACCACCGCCGTCACGTACATGTGGTTGCCGAACTCGTACAGGTTCCCCGCGCTGGCCAGCACACCCATGGTCGAGATCAGGGCGAGCATCAGCAGGCCCAGCGCCAGCGGCGTGGCGATGAGCCTGAGCATGGTCCAGGCGGCGGTGCGGCCCTGCGCCACGGTCATCGTCTCCGATCGGTGGGTAAGCCGGTCGCGCAGCGCGCACCAGGCGGTGTCGACCAGGTCCCGGGCGGGTGTGGGGCTGGCGTGCAGCAGCTCGGCGATCTCGTCGCCGTAGCGCTCGCGGACCGTCGCCGGGTAAAGGGCGAGCACCGCGCGGATGAGCGGGGCGCGCATCAGGCGACCGCCAGCCGGCGCAGCCCGGTCGCGGCCAGCGAGCGCATGCGCTGCAGCTCGGCGTTGAGCGCGGCCCGCCCGGCGTCGGTCAGCCGGTATGGCTTGCGCCGGTCCTGTTCGGGCAGGGCCTCGATGTAGCCGTGCTCCTCCAGGCGCCGGATCGCGCCGTAGAGGGTGCCGGGGCCCGGGCGGGAGCCGGTGAGCTCGCCGATGTCGTCCTGCATGGCGTAGCCGTGCTTGGGCCCGGGGGCCAGGCTGATCAGGATGTGCAGCGCGGGTTCGGAGAACCTGCCGAGGTCGGCGAGACCGCCCATGACGACTCCTCTACTACGTCCCGCGTAGCATCGCACGGCGTAGTAGCGGGGTCAACGGGCGACGAGGATCACGTATCGGGGCCGGCGGCCGCCCGTTTACCGTCAGCCGATGGGGGCGAACCGCTGGCTGATGCTCGGGCTGGGCATGCTCGCCCAGGGCGCCTGCTACCTGCCGACCGGCGCGCTGATCCTGCTGGTGCCGGCGTTGCGGGCGCAGGGCTTCGGGCTCGGCGACGTGGGGCTGCTGCTGGGCGCGCCGAGCGCGGGCATGGTGCTGGCGCTGATCGCCTGGGGCTGGTGCGCCGACCGCTACGGCGAGCGCCTGACCATGACCGTCGGGCTGACCTGCGCGACGCTGTCGCTGACCGCGGCGGCGTACGCCACCGGCCTGGCGGCGCTCGGCGTGACGCTGACCCTGGTCGGGGCAGCGTGCGCGGCCGGCAACGCGGCCAGCGGCCGGGTGGTGCTCGGCTGGTTCCCGCCGCGGCGGCGCGGGTTCGCGATGGGGCTGCGCCAGACCGCGCTGCCGATCTCCGGCGCGCTGGCCGGGCTGGGCACACCACTGGTGGTGCAGGCGTACGGGGTGCGCGGGGTGCTGCTGGCGTGCGCCGCGGTGTGTCTGGTGTCGACGCTGGCCGTGGGCCTGTTCGTGGTCGACCCGCCCCGGCCGGGGCAGGCGGCGGTGGCCGCGGCGGGTTCGCCGTACCGGACGGCGGGCCTGTGGCGCATCCACGGGGCGAGCCTGCTGCTGGTCGTCCCGCAGTTCACCACCAGCGTCTTCGCGGTGGCGTACCTGGTGGGCGAGCGCGGCTGGTCGGAGATCGCGGCCGGGCAGGCGGCGGCGGTGGCGTACCTGCTGGGCGGTGCGGGCAGGCTGGCGTGCGGCCGGTGGTCGGACGTGGTCGCCAGCCGGCTGCGCCCGATGCGGCAGCTGGCCGTGGTCAACGCGGCGGTGGTGCTGCTGGTCGCCGCGGCGACGCAGGCCGGGTCGGGCCTGACCGCACCGCTGCTGGTGCTGGCGGTAGCGGTGTCGATGAGCGGCAACGGCCTGTCCTACACCGCGGTGGCCGAACACGCCGGGCCGGTCTGGGCCGGGCGGGCCCTGGGCACGCAGAACACCGTTCAGAACGTCGGCGCGGCGCTCACCCCGGCCGTGCTGGGCCTGCTCATCGCCCCGGTCGGCTACGGCGCCGCGTTCGCCCTCGCGGGCGCGCTGGCCCTGCTCGCCGCGCCGCTCACCCCCGCCGAGCCCGGCTGACCCGGCGGCCGGGATCGCCCGGAAACCGGCTCGACGCCGGATCTAGGCTGGCGACGTGGTCTACGACTCGCTGAGCGATTACGAACTGGGGTTCCCGGGGCCGTTGCGGGACAAGCTGGTGGCCGCGGTGCTGGACGGGAGCAAGACCTCCTCGACGGGGCTGGTGATCGGATACGAGCACGACAGCGAGCCGCTGCCCGAGCCTGGCCAGCGGTCCACGCTGATCGACTCCGACGGGCAGCCGCTGGCGATCCTCGAGGTCACCGAGGTGCGGCAGGTGCCGCTCGGCGAGATCGACCTCGCGCACGCGATCGACGAGGGCGAGGGCTACTCGTCCGTCGCGGACTGGCGTGCGGGGCACGAGAGCTTCTGGCACTCCGACGAGATGCGCGGCTACCTGGGGCAGCCGGACTTCACCGTGGACGACGGCACGGTCACGGTCGCCGAGCGGTTCCGGGTGGCGTCACTGATCCCGGACGCGACCACGGTCGGCGTCGCGATCGCCGCGGAGTCGGCCGCGCTGGCCACGGCGCTGCGCGCCGCCCCGCCCGCGGACCTGGACCGGCCCACCTGCTGCCCGCCGTGGACGGTGCGCGGCGAGTTCGCGCACGCCGCGATCGCGCTGTCGCGCACCCTGGCGATGCTCGACGCGCCGCCGCCGCCGGGCCCGCCGGTCGACACGGCGCGCTACTACTCCCCCGACGAGCGTTTCAGCCCGCCGGCCGACCGCGAACGGGTCGACTCCGCGCAGGACTTCGCCGACCAGCGCACGCCGGCGGCGCTGATCGGCTGGTTCGAGGAGCAGGCCGCGCAGGTGGTGGCGCGGGTCTCCGGCACGCCGGGGTCCCGGCTGGTCACCACCCGCCACGGCGACCCGATGCGGCTCACCGACTTCCAGGTCACCCGGGTCGTCGAGCTGGCCGTGCACGGCCTGGACCTGGCCGACGCCCTCGGCGTCGCGCCGTGGCTGACCCCGCGGGCCGCCGGGATCGTCGAGGGCCTGCTGTTCGGGCTTTCCGCGCCGCGCGCGGCCCGGGAGCTGGGCGTGGACCGGGCCGGGCTGCTGCGTCGCGCCACCGGCCGGGTGGCGGTGTCCGACGCCGAGCGCGCCCGGTTGCGGGAACTTGGCATCACCTGGCTGACGCTGGGCTGAGATGCGCCATCCGCGGCCGGTCGCGTGGGCGGTGTCGCGGTGGTGCGCCGACCCTTGGTCCCGTGGCGCGTGGACGGGTCTGCTCGTCGGCGGCACGGGCGCCGACCGGGCCCGGCTGGCCGAGCCGGTGTCGGACCGGCTGGTGCTGGCCGGGGAGGGCGTGCACCCGACCCGCCCGGCGATGGTGCACGGCGCGTACGAGTCCGGCCTGACCGCGGCCGGGCACCTGCTGGCCGCCGGCCGGCCCGGCGAGCGGATCGCGGTCGTCGGCGCGGGCGTGGCGGGCTTGGCCGCCGCTCGGGAACTGCACCGCCACGGCCGCCGGGTGCGGGTCCTGGAGGCGCGGGGCCGCCTCGGCGGGCGGGTGCGCTCGGTCGACCTGGGCGGCGTCACCGCGGACCTGGGCGCGGCCTGGCTGCAGCAGTATCCCGACAACAGCCTCGCGGCGCTGGCCCGCGCGTGCGGGCTGCCCGCCGTCGCGACGGACTTCACGGACCCGCTGACGCTGTCGGCGCACGGCCCGGTGGCGGGTGTGCCGGCGGCGCTGGACACGCTGGCCCGCACCGCGCACGAGCTGACCGCCGCGGCCGACCGGCCCGTGGCGGAGGTGATCGCCGCCCACGCCGCCGGACTGGACACCGCGTCCCGGCGCACCCTGGCGTACGCCGTCGCGGCGGGGGTGACCCCGGAGTCCGGGCTGGACTTCGGGCTGGCCTCGGCCCGGGGCGCGTTCGGCGAGCCCGGCATCGGCGAGGGCGACCGCTGGCTGCCGGACGGCCTCGGCACGCTCGTGGCGCACCTGGCGGCCGGGCTGGAGGTCGCCCTCGACCGGCCGGTGGCGCAGGTCCGGCCCGGCGCGGACGGCGTGAACCTGGCCGGTTCCTGGGGCGCGCTGCGCGCCGACCGGGTGGTGCTGGCGGTGCCCCTGGCCGTGCTGCCGGAGCTGGCGGTGGACCTGCCGGACGGGCACCGGGCGGCGCTGGCCCGGATCGGCACCGGCCGGGCGGAGAAGGTGCTGCTGCGCTATCCGGAGCGGTTCTGGCCGTTCTCCCCCGGTGGCTGCCTGTGGTGGGGCGAGGACGCCGACACCTGGTGCGAGTGGGCGGACCTGACCGACGGCCTCGGGCAGCCGGTGCTCGCGCTGCTGGCCGCCGGCGACGCCGCTACCTCGTTGCACTCACCCGCCCGCACGGACGCCGAGATCGCGGTCAGGGCACACGCCACCGTCGTGCGGATGGCCGCAAGCTTCCCCAAACTTCCCTGACGTCGCTGCATTGGGCCCTGATAGGGAGTGCTAGCCTGCAACCCGGTCACCGATCAGGGAGGGATGCGGAATGTTACGGGAAGCAACGGCGCTGTCGGCGCTTGTCGGCGACATGATCGAGATCCCGGCCGGGCACGTCGAGCTGCGCGACGAGGGCACCCGGCGGACCTGGCGCGTCGACGTCGCGCCGTTCCTGCTGGCGGCGTACCCGGTGACGCGCGAGCTGCACGAGGCGCTGCGCGGCGGGGTCGCCACATCGCCGCGGGTGCCGGTGACCGACGTGTCGTGGCTGGAGGCGGTCCGGTTCTGCAACGCGCTGTCGACGGCGACCGGCCGCGCGCCGTGCTACACCCTCGGCGACGACCCCGACGGCCGCGACGTGACCTGCGACCCGGACGCGGGCGGCTTCCGGCTGCCGACGGAGGCCGAGTGGGAGTACGCCTGCCGCGCCGGGACGACCGGCGAACGCTACGGCGACCTCGACGCGACCGCCTGGCACCGGGCCAATTCCGGCGGCGCGGCCCGTGACGTCGCGACCAGGGCGCCGAACGCGTGGGGCCTGCACGACATGATCGGCAACGTGTGGGAGTGGTGCTGGGACGTCTACGACCCGCGCGTCTACGGCCCGTACCGCGTGTTCCGCGGCGGCGGCTGGCAGGACCTGCCGCGCGCGCTGCGGGCGTCGTGCCGCCGGCGCAGCCATCCCGCGTTCCACATCGACGACCTCGGCTTCCGCCTCGCCCGCTCGGGCTGAGCGGTTCGACCCCGCCGCCCTTCGCCGGGCGGACCCGTACTCACCCTGGAGAAAGCCGATGTCGGAGCTGTACTCGGTCGAGCAGGTCGCCGAACGCCTCGGGCTGCACGTCAAGACGGTGCGCAACTACGTGCGCGAGGGCCGGCTCAACGCGGTGCGAATCGGCAAGCAGTACCGGATCAGCGCCGACGACCTGGCCGCGCTGACCGGCGGCCCGGTGCCCGCGCCCCCGCGCGAGCCGGCACGCCGCAGCCGCCACGTCGAGGTGTCCGCGGTGGTGTCCGTCGACGCGATCTCCCGCGCGGACGCCGACCGGCTGACGACCCTGCTCACCGCCGCGGCCGGCGGGCACCGTGACGACGACGGGCCGCTGCGGGTGCAGAGCGTCTACGACGAACAGCGGGCCCGGCTGCGCCTCATGCTGCTCGGCGGGGCCGCCTCCACCGCCGAACTGCTGCGGCTGGCCGACGCGTTCCTGGAGTCCTGACCGGGTCAGCTGGACAGCGCGGACGCGGGGCGCTGGGCGAACCATTCGATCTGCTCACGCAGGTCGCGGGCTTCGGGCACGTCGACGAAGCGGGAGTGGCGCAGCGCGTCGCCGACCCGGGCCATCCCTGCCATCACCTCGGCGGTGCGCCGGGGCAGGTCCAGGCGCAGCACCGGGCCGAGCGCGTCGCGGGCCGCGGTGGCGTCCCCGGCGCGCACCCGGATCAGCGCCAGCACGCAGCGGGCGCCCGCCTCGTCGCCGAAGGAGCGCTGCTCTGGCGGTGCGGCGGCATACAGGGCGATCGACCGGGTGGCCTCGTGGACCGCCCGGTCGGCCTGCTCCGGCAGGCACGCGTACGTGTCGGCGGCGTAGTGGTGCTGGCGGGCCGGGGTGAACAGGAAGATCCCGCCGAGCGCGTCGAGGTCGTCGTGGACGTGGTGCTCGCGCAGGTCCTCCGCGCGGGCCAGGGCCAGCCGGGCGGGCTCGGCCGCGCCGAGCCGGGCCAGCGCGCGGGCCAGGCCGCAGGCCAGCCACGAGGCGACCGACCCGGTCTGCTCGACGGCGATGCGCGCGCCGCAGTCGGCGAACGCGGCCGCCTCCTGGGGCCGGCCCCCGGAGTACGCCAGCAGGCTCTGCAGCCCGCGGCTCCACGCCCGCAGCCCGCCGTGGCCGGCGTTGTCGGCGCACACGTACGCCATCCGGGCCAGCGACATGGCCTGGTGCTCGCGGTCGAGGTCGTGGTGGGCCTTGGCCAGCATCCCGGACACGAGCCCGGCCAGCAGGTACAGCTCGTGCAGGTGCTCGGGGACCGGGTCGTTCTCCAGCCGGCTGAAGACGCGTTCCTGGGTCTCCAGCAGCGGCCCGAACAGCTCGGTCACCGGGTCGCACAGGCAGCGCCGGGCCAGCGCGGTCACCTCGTCGCGCAGCTGTTCGACGGTGATCGTCGCGGCAGTGGTGGTGGTCATCGGTGTCGCCTCTCAGTGCACGCCGGACATCAGTTCGCCGATCCGGCGGGCGCCGAACCAGAAGCAGACGCCGACGATGACCGCCAGCGCGCCCAGCAGGCCGTAGTACGCGGCGTCGGACAGTTTGGCGTTCAGCGGGGTGACCCAGGTGTTGAGCGCGTTGCCGGCCGCGGTGGCCAGGAACCACAGGCCCATCACCTGGCTGGCGTAGCGCAGCGGGGCGAGCTTGGTCGTGACGGACAGGCCGACCGGCGACAGCAGCAGCTCGGCGCAGGTCTGGATGAGATACACCAGCACGATCCACCACGGCGAGATCAGCCCGCGCGCGGCCATCGCCCCGGCGGTGCCCATCACCAGGAACGACAGGCCGATGCCGAGCAGGGCCAGGGAGAACTTGACCGGGGTGCCGGGCTGGCGGCGGTCCAGCCTGGTCCACATCCACGCGAACACGGGCGCGAGCAGCAGGATCAGCACCGGGTTGACCGACTGGAACCAGGCCGTCGGGATCTCGAAGCTGCCGACCTGCCGGTCGACCTTCTCGTCGGTGAACAGGTTGACCAGGCTGCCAGCCTGGTCGTAGATCATCCAGAACAGCGCCGCGCCGATGAAGATCCACACGTAGGCGCTGACCCGGGAGCGTTCCTGGTGGGTCAGGGTCCGGTCGCGGAACATCATGACGAAGTACAGGGCGGGCACGACCAGGGCCAGGATCGTGAGCGCGTTCTTGACGTGGTCGGCGTTGAACGTGCCCGCCGCGATGTCGATCGCCAGCAGCACCACCACGACGGCCACCACGATCGCCGAGATCTTCAGGATCTTGTTGCGTTCGTGGGTCTGCAGCGGCTTGTGCGCCTTGAGGCCGACGCCCTCCAGCCGCCGGTAGCCCACCAGGTACTGGATCACGGCGATGGTCATGCCGACCGCCGCGATGCCGAACGCCACGTGCCAGTCGTTGCGAGCGGCGAAGATGCCGGTCAGCAGCGGGGCGAAGAACGCGCCGAGGTTGATGCCCAGGTAGAACAGCGTGAACCCGGCGTCGCGGCGGGACTCGTGCATCTCGGGGTGCTTGTCGTAGAGCTCGCCGACCATGGCGGAGATGTTGGGTTTGAGCAGTCCGGTGCCGAGCACGATGAGCACGAGGCCGAGGTAGAACATGGACCTGGCGGAGAAGGCGAGCGAGTAGTGGCCCAGCGCGATGATGATGCCGCCCCACAGCACGCTGCGGCGGGTGCCGAGGATCCGGTCGGCGATCCAGCCGCCGGGCAGGGCGGTGAAGTAGACCATCGAGACGTAGATGGAATACAGCGAGGCGGCGGCGACGTCTTCCATGCCGAAGCCGCCGTCGGTCAGCTCCGCGGCCAGGAACAGGGTGAGGATGGCCCGCATGCCGTAGTAGCTGAACCGCTCCCACATCTCGGTGAGGAACAGCACGACCAGGCCGCCGGGGTGGCCGAGCCAGGTCTTGACCGGTTTGCCCGATGCCGGCACCGCCGTGGTGGCCATCGCGTTACCCCCGGATGTGATGTACCCCGCAAAACAGGTCCAATCGGACGATATCGCGCCGCTACGGCACACATGAGGCGCTCTCCGGAATCGGCGACACGGCGGCGTGGGTCACCCGGGGGAATCGTCGGAGCCCTCAGGTCGTTGCATCACCCGGAAGCCATACGACTGTGAGGAGCTGACATGGGCGATCGGATGTTGCGGGGAAGCCGCCTGGGGGCCGTCAGCTACGAGTCCGAGCGCAACACCGAACTCGCGCCGCGTCAGATGCGCGAGTTCCTGTGCGCCCAGGGCCACCGCTTCGAGGTGCCGTTCGCGGTCGAGGCCGAAGTGCCCGCGACCTGGGAATGCAAGTTCGACGGGAGCGTGGCACGCCTGGTCGACGGCACCCAGCCGGAGCAGAAGAAGGTCAAGCCCCCGCGTACGCACTGGGACATGCTGCTGGAGCGCCGGTCGATGACCGAGCTTGACGACATCCTCAACGAGCGCCTGGCCGACGTGCGGACCCGACGCGGCCGCTGAGCACACGCGAAAGGCGCCCACCCCGGTTCCCGGGGCGGGCGCCTTCGTGCTGTCAGTCGACGATCTCGCCTTCGATGACCTCGGTCGGCCCGGGTCGCCCCGCCGCCGGCGGCGGGGCCGGGTGGGGCTGGTGGTGCGGGTCGTGCGGGGTGCTGACCCGGACCCTCCTGGGCCCGAACACGCTGTTGGCCGCCGACGCCGGGATGCGCTTCTCGGTCGCGGCGCGCACCCGCCCCCGGGCGAGGCGGCGCACCGGCGGGATCAGCAGCAGCAGCCCGACGGCCGCGGTCAGCAGCCCGGGAATGATCAGCAGCAGTGCCGCGATCAGCCCGACCACGCCGTCGACGGCCTGATCGCCGCGGGCCTGCCCGGCCAGTCGCGCCTCCCGCAGCCGCCGCCAGGCCGACAGTCCCTCCTTGCGCAGCAGGAACGCCCCGAGCAGCATCAGGCCGATCGCCAGCAGCAGCGTCGCGCCGATGCCGATCAGGCGGCTGACGCCCCAGAAGACGGCGAACTCCACCACACCCAGGCCCAGCACGGCCAGCGGCACCCATCGCAGCTTGCGCATCCGGTCACCTCCAGCCGGTCGGGCCGGCACGGGATCACGGCCAGCGGTCACTCGGCTTGAACATACGCCGCACGCGCTCGCGGCGGGACTGCGCACCCCACACCGTGACCTTCCACAGCGCCTCCTTGATGATGGAGCCGCTCATCTTGGACACGCCGTGCTCGCGCTCGGCGAAGGTGATCGGCACCTCGGCGATGCGGAAGCCGTGCCGGTGGGTGCGGTAGGTCAGCTCGACCTGGAAACTGTAGCCGCGCGAGGTCACCGTCTCCACGTCGATCTTGCGAAGGACGGGCAGCCGGTAGGCGCGGTAGCCGCCGGTGGCGTCCTTGACGCCCATGCCCATCACCATGCGGGTGTAGAGGTTCGCGCCCCGCGACAGGATGAGCCGGCGCACCGGCCAGTTGATGACCTTGCCGCCGCGCACCCAGCGCGAGCCGATGACCGCGTCGGCGCCGCGCAGCGCGTCGAGCAGCCGGGGCAGCTCCTCCGGGGCGTGCGAGCCGTCGGCGTCCATCTCGACGACGGCGTCGTAGCCGTGCTCGTGGGCCCAGTCGAAGCCCGCGATGTACGCCGCGCCCAGGCCCTGCTTGCCGGGCCGGTGCAGGACCTTGACGTGGTCGTCGGCGGCGGCCATCTCGTCGGCGATGGCCCCGGTGCCGTCGGGGCTGTTGTCGTCGGCGATCAGGATGTCGACCTCGGGCGTGGCCCGGCGCACCCGGGGGACGATCAACCGGACGTTCTCCGACTCGTTGTACGTCGGAATGATCACCAGTACCCGGCCTACGCCGGGATACCCGATCTCCGCCTCGTTGCCGTTCACCGGGACCTCCACGTTTATGCCGATACCGCCTGTCCAGTGTCCTCCACCGGTGCGGCGCGACGCCTGCGCGCCACGCCCGCCGCGATCAGCAGCGCGAGCGCCGCGAGCGTCAGCAGGTACTCCGGCCACGGCCCCGCGTTCGTCGCCGGCGTGGTGCCGGAGCCGAGGTGCAGGTCGCGCACGAGTACCGCAGCGGTGTTGAAACCAGATGCATCATGCACATTTCCGTCGGCAGTTACAAATCCGGACACACCGACGGTCGAGGCCATGAGGCTGTCCCGGCCGTGTTCGACGGCCCGCAGCCGCACCATCGCCATCTGCTGCATCGCCTCGGACTCGTCGAACGTGGCGTTGTTGGTCTGCACGGCGAGCAGCTGCGCGCCGGCCAGCACGGTGTCGCGGACGACGTCGTCGTAGGCGACCTCGAAGCAGATCACGTCGCCGACCTTCGCCGGTCCCATCGTCAGCACGCCGGGCGCGGTGCCCGCGACGAAGTCGGTGCGCAGCAGCTTGGCCTGGTTGGTGATCGCCTGCGCGATCGGTTCGACGATCGGGCGCAGCGGCAGGTACTCGGCGAACGGCACCGGGTGCTGCTTGAGGTACATCTGCTCGGGCTGCGCACCGGGGGCGAGGTCGGCGGGCCAGACCAGCCCGGCGTTGCGGGACTGGCCCGGCTCGGGGCCGGACAGCACCGCACCGACCAGGATCGGGGCGTTGATCGCCCGGGCGGCGGTGTTGATCGCGTCGGCGGCGCTCGGGTTGCGCAGGGGGTCTATGTCGGAGGCGTTCTCCGGCCACACCACCAGGTCGGGCTGCTTGGCCTGCCCGGTGCGGACCTGTTCGGCCAGCTCCATGGTGGCGGCGACGTGGTTGTTGAGCACGGCCTGGCGCTGGGCGTTGAAGTCCAGGCCCAGCCGTGGCACGTTGCCCTGCACGACGGCGACGGTGACGGTGGGGCCGTCCGGGGTGGTGGCGGGCAGGACCAGGCCGAGCAGGGTGACCGCCAGGGCCCCGGCGGTCGCGGCCGCGGCGCGCGTCCAGGCCCGGGCGGCGATCAGTTCGCCGAGGGCGTACGCGAGCAGCCCGCCGGCCGCCGCGACGGCGAAGGTGACCAGTGGCGCGCCGCCGTACCCGGCCAGGGCCAGGGTCGGGGCGTCGGCCTGGCTGAACGCGAGCCTGCCCCACGGGAACCCGCCGAACGGGGCCCGGTCGCGCAGCGCCTCCTGGGCGACCCACAGCAGCGCGATCGCGCTCGGCCACACCCACGGCCGCCGCCGGGCGAGCGGGCTGACCCAGGCCAGCGCCAGGCCGAGCAGGCCGAGGTAGGTGGCCTGGAACAGGGTGAGCAGGATCCACGGGGCGTAGCCGACGTGCAGGTTGGTCCAGGCCAGCAGCGGCCCGAAGAACACGGCGCCGGTGATCAGGCCGAGGCCGAACCCGGCGCGCAGCCTGCGTCCGCGTACCGCGACGGCCAGCAGCGCCACCCCGATGGGGGCGGTCCACCACAGGCCGTACAGCGGGAACGCGGCCAGCAGCGCCAGCCCGGCGGCGACCGCCAGGGCCAGGGCCACGGGCAGCCGCAGCGGCGCGCCTGCGCCAGTGGGCGCGCTGCTGGGCGCGCCGTCGGGGCCGGTTGCGCCGTCCGCCGGAGCGAGGGTCTGCACAGTCACCACGTCACCAATCTTTCGCCGCCCGGGCGCGCCTGTACGCCACCCGCGCCAAGATCGGCGGGCGGGTGCCGGTGCAAGGCTACACAGCCCACCCGCGCCCCTCACGCCTCCTTCCACCACCCTCCCCGCCCCCTGCCGGGCGTGCAGGGAGCAGGGCACGCAGTTTCGGGGAAACTGCACGTTGCGACGCGGGAAAGGGGCCACTTTCCCCGAAACCGCAGCGCGCACGGCGGCGAGGGGATGGGTGGCTCGAGGTAAAGGCCGGGGCGCGGCCGGAAAGGCCGCGCCCCGCACTCCCAACTCCAACGGCGCCAGCGCTCGACCTTCGGGCCGATCGGCGTCCGGGGCCTGACCCGGGGCCGATCGTTTTCTACTGATCGGTGCTGGCGCCTGCCGTGCCCGGCCGCCGGATCGGCGACGCCCGCCGGGGAGGCGGCAGGCACGGTGGAGGACCTCACGACGGTACCGGCGCGGCCTCGCACGGTCAATTTCACGATGTGGTCACCCACCGTGACGAACACCGCAGTTCGGGATGTCAGCCCAGCTCAGCGGCGAGCAGCGCGGCCGCGGCGTCAGGATGTTCCACCGAGAGAAGTCCTGCCGCGGCCAGAATGTAGGACGCGTCGACGACCGTCCGGGCGGCCCGCGGCAGGGCCCAGCCGCCGGCGGTGTCGCCCAGTCCGGCGCCCAGCACGGCCTGGGCGACCGGCGGCGGGCTGTGCCGCAGCACGCCGCCGGACCCGATCGCGGTGCGCACCGCGCGCAGGTCCCGCCCCCCGCGGCGCGGACCGCCGGCGACGACGGCCTCACCGCGGGCGTGGCGGCGCAGCGCGACCGTGACGGCCAGCTCAGCCAGCCGCTGGTCGACGGCCCGTTCGACGCCGTCGTCCGCGACGTATCCCGGGTGCTCGGCGCGCGCCGAGGCGGCGAGTTCCAGGACCTGCGCCTCGTCCGGCCCGATGATCTTCTCCAGGGCGGCGGCGGCCACGACACCGGGCGCGGACCAGCGCATGCCGAGGTCGCCCTCGACGGTGCGGGCCGCCCACATCACCCCGGCGACCTCGTCGCGCACCCCGGCGAGCTGCTCGGCGTCGGGGATGAGCACCGAGTACACGTCGGTGGTGGCCCCGCCGACGTCGACGACCAGCAGGTCCTCCCCCGCGCGGGCGGCCAGCAGCTCGACGCCGGACAGCACCGCGTCCGGCGTCGCCGCCCGCACCAGCGACGCGAACCGCGGCCCCCGGGACAGCTTCTTGCCGCCGATGACGTGCTGCAGGAACACCTGCCGGATCGCGGCCCGCGCCGGGCCGGGATCCAGCACGCCGATGGCGGGCAGCACGTTGTCGACCGCGACGACCGGCACACCCGCCCCGGCCAGCAGCGCGGCGAGCTCCTCGCGGCAGTCGGCGTTGCCCGCCAGCACCGTCGGCACCCGCCACCGGGCGTTGGCCAGCCGGGTCGCGTTGTGGGTGATGGTCTCGGTGTCGCCGCCGTCGGTGCCGCCGACGAGCAGCACCACGTCGGGGCGGGCGGCGCGCAGCTCGGCGAGCCCGGCCCGGTCGAGGCGCCCCGCGGCGACGTGCACGACCCGCGACCCGGCCGACAGGCCGACCCGGTGCCCGGCCTGCGCCGTCACCAGGCGCTCGTACCCGACGACGGCCAGCCGCAGGCCGCCGCCGGCCGACGAGCACACCAGCAGCCCGTCCGGGGCCCGCCCGGTCGCCTGCACGGCCGCGTCGAGGCCGTGCAGGACGTCGGTGCCGACGGTGGTGCGGTGCGAACCCGTCGCGACGAGCTCACCGCTGCCGGTGTCGACCAGGGCCGCCTTGGTGAACGTCGACCCGACGTCGACACAGCACAGCAGGCTCACTTGGCCGGGACCACCACGGTGCCGGTCGCGGTGACCGCGGTGACCGGCGGGTCGAGGACCTCGGCCGCCGACTCGGACCGGTCCGGCCGGCCACGGCACACGACCCGCGCCTCGAAGTCGATGGTGCGGCTGCGGGTGCCCATCCGGGCCACCGTCGCGACAACCTCCAGCACGTCCCCGGCCCGCATCGGGGCCTTGAACTGCACGTCGGAGTACGACGCGAACAGGCCCTCGTCGCCGTCGAGCCGGATGCACACCTCGGTCGCGACGTCCCCGAACGCGGCGAGGGCGTACGCCCCGTCGACGAGGTTGCCCGCGTAGTGCGCGTGGCTGTACGGCACATACTTGCGGTGGGTCACCGTGTAACCAACGCTCATGCTGCGACTGCCTTCTTCCGTTCGGTCTTCTCGGTGATCAGCGCGTGGACCAGGTAGCTGGCGACCTCGCGCGGGGTCGTGCCGCGGCCGAAGATCCGGTCCACGCCCAGCTCGTCGGTCATCAGCTCGTCGAACCGCGGCCCGCCGACGATCAGCAGCGGCCGCTTGTCGGCCGGCAGGGCCTCGCGGAACGCCGCCGACATCTCGCGGGTGTTGTGCAGGTGCGCGTCGCGCTGCGTGACGACCTGCGAGACGAGGACCGCGTCGGCCTTCTCCGCCTTCGCCGCGGCGACCAGTTCGGGCACGGTGATCTGGGCGCCCATGTTGACGACCTTCAGCTCGCGGTAGTACTCCAGGCCCTTCTCACCGGCGATGCCCTTGAGGTTGAGGATCGCGTCGATGCCGACGGTGTGCGCGTCGGTGCCGATGCACGCCCCGACCACCGACAGCTTGCGGCGCATCTTCTGCTTGACGACCGTGTTGACCTCCTTGGCGGTCAGCAGCGGGAAGTCGCGCTCGACGACCTGGACCTTGTCGAGTTCGACCAGGTGCCGGACGCTGCCGTAGATCACGAAGAAGGTGAACCCGTCGCCCATCTGCTTGGCGTGCACGAGCATCGCCGGTTCCAGGCCCATCTTCGCCGCGAGCTGCAGCGCCGCGCCTTCGGCCTTCTTGTCGTGCGGCAGCGGCAGGGTGAAGCTGACCTGGGTCATGCCGTCGCCGGTGGTGTCGCCGTACGGGCGGATGACCGTCTTCACTGCTCCTCCTTGGCGGGGGTCTCCAGGATCTCGGTGGCCGGGTTGTAGTAGCCGTCGTCGTGCTCGGCGACACCGTCCAGGCCCTTGCCGCGGTGCGCGGGCCGCTTCATGATCCCGAACGTGCCGTCGGCGATCGCGTTGAGCAGCGTGTCGTCCTCGATCTTCTCCAGGAGGTCGATGGCCTCGTCGAGGACCTGGTGCGCGCGGCGCTGGATGAAACCGTCGGGGGCGGGCACGAAGTCCTCGTGCAGGTTGCCGGCCGCGCCGAGCACGTAGCGCACGTTCTGCAGGGCGATGTCGCGGTCGGACAGCCACGGCGTGACGACGGCCTCGGTCATCATGCCGACGAGCAGGATGCCCTGCCCGGTCAGCGCGCCGACCAGGTTGAAGAACCCGTCGAGCAGGTTGCCGCGGAACACGTCGCCGGTCATGTGCTTGGTCGGCGGCATCCACTTGAGCGGCGCGTCCGGGAACAGCTCCCGGGCCAGCAGCGCGTGCGCCAGTTCGAGGCGGAACGACTCCGGCAGCTCCGGGTTGATCTCGAACGCGTGCCCGAGGCCCAGCTGCCAGTCCGCGAGCCCGGCCTCGTGCGCGAAGTACTCGTTGAGCAGCTGCGACACGGTGACGGTGTGCGCGGCCTCGACCGCGTCGGCGGTGGTGAGGTAGTTGTCCTCACCCGTGTTGATGATGATCCCGGCGCGGGCGTGGATCTGGCGGGAGAACCGCTGGTCCACGAACGTGCGGATCGGGTTGATGTCGCGGAACAGGATGCCGTACATCGAGTCGTTGAGCATCATGTCCAGCCGCTGCAGGCCCGCCAGCGTCGCGATCTCGGGCATGCACAGGCCGGAGGCGTAGTTGGTCAGCCGCACGTAGCGGCCCAGCTCCTTGCTCGACTCGTCCAGCGCCGCCCGCATCAGCCGGAAGTTCTCCTGCGTGGCGTACGTGCCCGCGAATCCCTCCCGGGTCGCGCCCTCGGGCACGTAGTCCAGCAGCGACTGCCCGGTCGAGCGGATCACCGCGATGACGTCCGCGCCCGCGCGGGCCGCGGCCTGCGCCTGCGGGATGTCCTCGTAGATGTCGCCGGTCGCCACGATCAGGTAGATCCACGGCCGCTGCTTCGGGTCGCCGTACCGCTTGATCATCCTGTCGCGGTCGGCGCGGTTGCGGTCGATCTGCTTGATGCCCGCCGCGACCTGCCGCCGGGACGCCTTCTTCGCCGCAGTGACGGCCTTGCCGGTGGGCAGGTCGAAGCGCACCGAACCGGCGGCGGCCTTCTGCGCCAGCAGGGTCAGCTCCGCCGCCGTCGGCTCCAGGCCGTGCTCGGCCAGGGCGTGGAACACCGGCAGCGCCACGCCGTGGCCCAGGCCGACGTCGTTGCGCACCGCGTCCACGAGGCGGTTCACCCACGGGATGCCGTCGGGGTCGGCGCCGGTCACCCCGGACAGCCGCAGCACCGCCCGCTCCACCGACACGGTGGTGTGCGAACGCGCCATGTCCACCACGGGCCGCCCGGCCTTCGCCGCCAGCGCCCGCGCCCGGTGCACCAGCGCCGGATCGAGACCGAGTTTATTGCTGCTCATAGATCGTTTCTCCACGCAGGACGGTACGGACACAGACCGGCAGCTCATCGTGCTGCTCAAGACTGGGAAGGGTGCCGGACAACCCGGCCGGGGCACGCCACACCGCGAACGTCGCCGGGGCGCCCGGCACCAGCACGCCCTCGGCGTCGCGGTGCACGGCACGCCACCCGCCACGGGTGTGCGCCGCGAACGCCGACTTCGCGCTCATCCGCTGATGGGTGTTGAAGTGCTGCATCGCCGCCCGGACACTGCCCCACGGGTCCAGCGGCGTCACCGGGCTGTCCGACCCGAACGCCAGCGCCACGCCCGTGTTGTGCATCTGCCCCATCGGGTTCGACGCCAGGCTCCGCGCCACCCCGAGCCGCTGGGCGTACATCTGGTGCTCGCCGCCCCACAGCCGGTCGAATGCCGGCTGCATCGACGCGACGATGCCGTACTCCACGAACGCCGCGATCAGCCGCTTGTCCATGATCTCGGCATGCTCCACCCGGTGCCGGGCGTCACGGAGCGCATCGGTGCCCAGCACCTCGTCGGCGGCCGCGAACCCGGCCACCACCGTCGAGATCGCCGCGTCGCCGATCGCGTGGAAACCGCCCTGCATCCGGTGCCGGTGGCAGTCCAGCAGGTGGTCGCGCACCTGCTCGACGGTCACGTACCCGTGCCCGCAGCCGCGCTCGCCGTCCAGGTAGTCCTCGCCGACGTGCGCGGTCCGCGAACCGAGCGCCCCGTCGGCGTACAGGTCCCCGCCCGCGCCGACCGCACCCAGCTCCCGGGCCTTGGCCGCGCCCATCAGCTCGCCCCAGAACCCGTACACCTCCGGCAGCCCCTGCCCCGACAGGCGCAGCAGCTCGGTGAAGTCGTCCTCGCTGGACGTGCCCGGCCCGCCGCACTCGTGCACCGCCGCGATGCCCAGGCTCGCCGCGTGCCGCAGCATCCGCATCTGCGCGTCCCGCCGCTGCACGATGGTGATCTGCCCGAACGCGGCCGCCCGCACCACGTGGTGCGCGTCGCGGCGCACCCACCCCGACGCGTCGAACCCGGGAGCGTCCGTGGAAAGGGCCAGCAGGTCCGAGGAGACCAGCGCCGAGTGGATGGACGCCTGGGACAGGTACACGCTGCGCCCGCCCGCGGCCCGGTCCAGCTCCGCGGCGGTCGGCGGGGTCTGCGCCGCACCCCAGGTGCTCTCGTCGAAACCGTGCCCGAGCACCACGGCCTCCGGGCCCAGCCCGGACGCGAACTCGGCCACGGCCTTGAGCAGCTCCGACGCGCTGCGCACCGCCGACAGGTCCAGCCCGGCCAGGGCCAGGCCGGTATCGGTGGCGTGCACATGCGCGTCGACGAAAGCCGGCGTGACCAGGGCCCCGCCCAGGTCGACCCGCAGGTCTGCCCTGGGTGCGTCGGCGACCGGGCCCAGCCACACGATCTGCTGGCCGCGGGTGAGCAGTGCCGTGGCGCCCGGATCAGCGGGGCTGCGGACTACGGCGTTGTGCCAGAGCGTCGTGCGCTCGGCCGGCAAGGCGGAGATCTGCATGAGGTCAGTCTGCCGTGCCGGACGTGGCCCGCGAGGCCTCGTGGTGCAGACGGGACTCGAACATCGCCCGCACCGCCGGAACCTGCCGCAGCAGATCCAGCGCGTACGCCGCATGACCGGGCACATAACCGTTGCCGACCAGCATCGTCACGTCCGCGGCCAGGCCCTCCGCGCCGAGCGCGGCGGCGGCGAAGCTCGTCGCCATCGAGAAGAAGATCACGGTGCCGCCGTCGGCGGTCGACAGGATCGCCCCGTGCTCGCAGCCGGGCACGTCCACGCAGACCACGGTCACGTCCGCGGCCCGCCCGCCCAGCGCCGCGGTGACCGCCTCGGCCAGGGCCACCGGGTTGCGGGCGTCGGCCAGCGCGACCACGTCGGCCAGGCCCGCGCCTTCGAGGATGGTGCGCTCGCGCTCGACGGGGACGACCCCGACGGTCCGGCTCGCGCCGGCGGCCTTGGCGGCGGCCAGCGACAGCGAGCCGCTCTTGCCCGCGCCGCCGATCACCGCGACGGTCGGGGCGTCGTACTGTGCCACCACCCGGGCGGTCAGCGCGGGCGCGCCGCACACGTCCATGACGGCCAGAGCCAGCTCCGGGTCCATGTCGGCGGGCAGCACCGCGGCGATGGAGCGGGCGAACAGGATCGCGTGGCCCTCGCAGGGGACCTGCTCGCTGCCGCCGTCCCAGTGCTTGAGCCCGTCGGTGATCGACAGCGGGGTCAGCGTGAGCGAGACCAGGGTGGCGACCTTGTCGCCGGCCTTGAGGCCGAGCGGGGAGTCCGGGCCGACGGCCTCGACGGTGCCGATCAGCATGCCGCCGGAGCCGGTGACCGGGTTCTGCATCTTGCCGCGCGCGCCGATGATCTCCAGGACCTCGGCGCGGACCGCCGCGCCGTCGCCGGCGTGCTTGGTGGCCAGCTGCCGGAAGCTCGCCGCGTCGAGGTTGAGCCGCTCGACGGCGATACGCACCTCGTCTGCCCCGATTTCCGACGAATTGTCCAAGCGAAGTGCCGCCTGGGGCAATACCCCGCTCGGTTCCAGGACCCGGTGCAGGCCGATCGGTGACGTCATTGTCCGGTTCTCCTAAAAAGTGAAGTGCAGCCGCGTGATCAAAACCAATATTGCGGTTAGATTTGACGTGTGCGGGAAATTCTACGGCAGACTAGTTGGTAGGCCGAAGAACTTCCAGTATGGTCAACGGGACCGCAAAGGAGAGGCCACCGATGAACGCTGGGCAACCCTACGAGTACCGCCGCGTAGAGCTGATCGAACCGGACTGGACCCGGTTCCCGGGCTGGCGCGACGTCACCCCCGCGCAGTGGGAGTCGGCGCAGTGGCAGCGCGTCAACTGCATCAAGAACATCAAGCAGCTGCGCGCCGTGCTCGGCGACACCGTCGACGAGACCTTCTACGCCGACCTCGAGGACGACCAGAAGGCTCTGGCCACGATGTCGATGCTGGTCCCCCCGCAGATGATCAACACCATGGCGCGGGAAGAGCTGACCACCGAGGCGTTCTACGCCGACCCGGTGCGCCGCTACATGATCCCGGTCGCCTCCGACCGGCTCACCGAGTGGGCCAGCCACCCGCACGCCAGCCGGGACAGCCTCCACGAGCACGACATGTGGGTCGCCGAGGGCCTCACCCACCGCTACCCCACCAAGGTGCTCGCCGAGCTGCTGTCCACCTGCCCGCAGTACTGCGGCCACTGCACCCGCATGGACCTGGTCGGCAACTCCACCCCCGCGGTCGAGAAGCTCAAGCTCACCCTCAAGCCCGTCGACCGCTACGACGCGCACATCGCCTACCTCAAGGCCCACCCCGGCGTCCGCGACGTCGTCGTCTCCGGCGGCGACGTGGCCAACGTCCCGTGGAAGAACCTCGAGTCGTACCTGATGCGCCTGCTCGAGATCGACACCATCCGCGACATCCGGCTCGCCACCAAGGCCCTGATGGGCCTGCCCCAGCACTGGCTGCAGCCCGAGGTCGTCGAGGGTCTGGAGCGGGTCGCCCGCACCGCCCGCCGGCGCGGCGTCAACCTCGCCATCCACACCCACGTCAACCACGCCAACTCGATCACCCCGACCGTGGCCCGTGCCGCGAAGACGGCCCTCGAAGTCGGCGTCCGCGACGTACGCAACCAGGGCGTGCTCATGCGCGGCGTCAACGCCACCTCGCCCGACCTGCTCGACCTCTGCTTCGCGCTGCAGGGCGAGGCCAACATCCTGCCGTACTACTTCTACATGTGCGACATGATCCCCAACGCCGAGCACTGGCGCGTCTCCGTCGGCGCCGCCCAGCAGCTCCAGCACGACATCATGGGCTACCTGCCCGGCTACGCCACCCCGCGCATCGTCTGCGACGTGCCGTTCGTCGGCAAGCGCTGGGTCCACATGGTCACCGAGTACGACCGCGAGAACGGCATCTCGTACTGGACCAAGAACTACCGCACCTCCATCGAGGCCGACCAGAACGTCGACGTGCTGTCCCAGCGCTACGCGTACTACGACCCGATCGACACCCTGCCCGAGTCCGGCCAGAAGTGGTGGCGCAAGCAGATGGACGAGCAGCTCGCCGTCCAGGCCTGAGCCCAGCTCCGACGAACGGCCCCGCCTCCGCTGTTTCCGCAGCTGGAGGCGGGGCCGTTCTCGATACTGAGGACATGGCGAGCACCGTCGTCGACACCCGCCGGCAGGCCCGACGCGGACTGACCGTCTTCCTCATCCTCGTCGCCGTCTTCGCCGCGATCTTCCAGTCGATCCTCGCCGCCACCACCAACCCCTGGTGGGTGTACGCCGTCATGTGGTCCGTCGCCGCCGCCTCCGTCGTCACCCGCCTCGTCCTGAACGAAGGCTTCGCCGACGTCTCCTTCCGGTTCGGACCCGCCCACCGCACCCTGCCCTGGATGGCCCTCGGCATCGCCTTCCCGCTGGCCGTCGGCGCCGTCGCCTACGGCGCCGCCTGGCTCACCGGACTCGCCCGGTTCACCGCGCCCGCGGCGTTCGGCGGCTTCGGCGGCCGCCTCCTGCTGGCCGCCACCATCGGCACCGTGATCAGCGCCCTGTCCGCGGCAGGCGAGGAGATCGGCTGGCGCGGGTACCTGCTCACCCGGCTCATCCAGGCCGGTGTGCCCAGGCCGGTCTTCGTGAGCGGGCTCATCTGGGGACTGTGGCACGTCCCGCTGATCCTCACCGGGTTCGTCTACGGCGGCCACCCGTACACCTGGCTGGCCGTGCTGGTTTTCCTGATCAGCGCGATCGCCACCGGCTACGTGATCGCCCGCACCCGGCTGGAGACCGGGAGCATCTGGCCGCCCATCACCCTGCACGCCGCCTACAACAGCGTCATCCAGGCCGCGTTCGACCCCGCCGCCTCCGGCCCGAACGCCGCGCTCTGGGTCGGCGAGGAGGCCGGGCTGCTCGTCGCCGCCACCCTCGTCGTCGCCGCCGTGATCTGCGGCCGCGGCACCTGGCGGCTGCTAGCCACACCCGACCGCCCGCTCGCCGTGCCGCCCGGCATCCGCCTCTAGCCGGACCACGGCCTTGCCCGGCCTCAGGCGGGGACCGTGCCCGCGACCACCCAGACCGTCAACGCCACCAGGAAGTCCTCCCGCTCGTCGGCTTCGTGGACGGCGTCCAGCCAGCGGTCCACCATCGCCGTGGTGTCGCCGTCCTCCTCCCCCACGATGTGCAGCAGCATGTCCCGGTCGAAGTACGGCACCACGTGGTGCGCCTCGGCCGGGTCGGTGAAGCACATCGTCATCGGGTGGCACTCGAGCTCCCGCACCCCCAACCGGCGCAGCCGGTTGCGCAGCGTGCGGCCCATCGTCGGGTTGCACATCACGCTGTGGTGCCGCAGCCGCCACATCATCGGCGTGAGCACCTCCACCGGCAGCCCGTCGAAGACCAGCGACTCCCAGTCGGTGTCCACCAGGCAGATCCGCCCCTGCGGCCGGGTCACCCGGATCAGCTCCGCGATCACGGCCTCCGCCTGCGGCAGGTGCTGCAGCGTACGCTCGCACCGCACCGCGTCGAAGACGCCGGCCGGATAGTCCAACCTGGTCAGATCACCGGTGACGAAGCGAACCTGGCCCGCGTCGGGGTGGGTCTGGTGCCACCGCTCGTAGCGCTGGGCGGCCAGCGACAGCATGCTGCGCGAGTTGTCGACGCCGTCGACCCGGCCGTCCGCGCCGACCAGCAGCGCCAGCGCGCAGGCCTCCTCCCCCAGCCCGCAGCCCCCGTCGAGCACGCGGTGGCCGGGTTTGACGTGCATCGTCTCGGACGCCCTCGCCCGGATGTCGGCGATCGCCCGGTAGGCGGCTGCCCGGTCGAGGTATGCCACGAGCCGTGCCTGCATCTGCGGCGGGCTCTGGTCGACCCTCGCGTAGTGCGGCATGAGCGGCTCGTCCGTCATACCTCAATTCTGTGAGCCCGGCGGCTCCCGGAGGCGGAACCATCAAGATCAACCCTACCCGGCACCGGTGCTGAGCTGGGGTTGAGCTACGGCGCACTACCGCTAAGTCATCCTAGGACGCTAGGAGTGAGACTCAGGGGTCGAAACCACGCGATCCGGTGCTGACCACCGCTAACGTGTCCTCAGGAACACGAGCGGGAGGATCGGCGCCATGCGAGAGATCGTGCTGGTCCGGCACGGGCAGACCGAGTGGAGCGCCAGCGGTCGCCACACCTCCTTCACCGACCTGCCCCTGACAGCCGAGGGTGAACGCCAGGCGACCCGGCTGGCCGCGCGGCTGGCCGGGCGGGCGTTCGCCGCGGTCCTGTGCAGCCCTCTGCAGCGGGCGGTGCGCACCGCGGCGCTGGCCGGGCTGGAGATAACCGCCACCGACGACGACCTGCTCGAGTGGAACTACGGGGCGTACGAGGGCCGCACCACGGTCGAGATCCGGCAGGAACGTCCCGAGTGGACCCTGTGGCAGCACGGCTGCCCTGGTGGGGAGACCGCCGCCCAGGTCGGCACCCGCTGTGACCGCGTCCTGGAACGGGCCCGGACCATGCTGGCCAGCGGCGACGTCGCGCTCGTCGGGCACGGCCACCTGCTGCGGGTGCTCACCGCCCGCTGGCTGGGGCTGCCCCCGCAGGACGGCGCGCTGTTCCGCCTGGAGACGGCCACCCTCAATGTGCTCGGCTTCGAGCGCGAGACACCCGTCCTGCTGCGCTGGAACAGCTGAGCCGCCGCTCCCCCACGGCAGGCGGCCGTCCGGTCGGGACTGCCGGTCTCCCGTCCCGACCGGAGGTTCCGGCGCTCACACCGCGGCGTAGTCGGTGGTCAGCGAGATCTCGCGCCAGGTGTCGAGCTCGAAGCGCGCCGACATGAGCTTGCCCTCGATGTCGGCGACCGCGGCCGCGCCCAGCGCCAGCCGGGCGGGCATCGCCTCGGTGTCCACCACGGCGAGGATCGCCGTCGCCGCCTTGACCGGGTCGCCGTCCTGGGCGTGGTTGGCGCCGTCGGCCCACGACCGCATCGCACCGGCGCTGTCGCCGTACCCGGCGATCTCCTTCGCCGTCCGGTGCAGCGAGCTGGAGTCGAGGAAGTCGGTGCGGAACGGGCCGGGCTCGACGGCGATCGCCTGGACGCCGAACGGGCCGACCTCGAACCGCAGCGACTCGGTGATCGCCTCCACGGCGAACTTCGTGGCGCAGTAGACGCCCCAACCCGGCCAGGACACGAACCCGCCGACCGAACTCATGTTGACGATGCGGCCCGAGCCCTGGGCACGCATCACCGGCAGCACCGCGCGGGTGACCGCGAGCAGCCCGAAAACGTTGGTGTCGAAGACCGCGCGGACCTCGGCGTCGGCGGCCTCCTCGACGGCGCCCAGCAGTCCCCGCCCGGCGTTGTTGACCAGCACGTCGATGCCGCCGAACCGGGCCGTCGCCGCCTCGACCGCGTCGCGTGCCTGCCGCTCGTCGGTCACGTCGAGCGCGACGGCGAGCAACTGCTCGGCGAAGCCGGGCAGGCCCTTCTCGACGGCCTGGGGGTCGCGGGCGGTCGCCACGACGTCGTCGCCGCGTTCGAGGGCCTGCCTGGCGATCTCCAGGCCGAAGCCGCGGGACGCGCCGGTGATGAACCATGTGGTCACGGAAGTGCCTTTCGCAGTGGGCCGTGCGGCCCGGTGGTCGCCTTCGACTGTCCCCGGACGCATCGACGCGGACCAGGCATCCGTTCGCCCCGGGCCTGGCGTTCCTGGGTCCGGCAGTACCAGGCAGGGGCGGCAGCCCGCGCCGATAATGGCGGGTATGAGCAGCCAGGAGCCCGTCGACCTCACGCTGGGCGACTTCCTGCGTGCCTGCCGGGCGCGGGTGCGTCCCGAGGATGTGGGCCTGCCCGGCGGCGGCAGGCCGCGGCGGGTGCCGGGGCTGCGGCGCGAGGAGCTGGCGCTGCTGGCCCATGTGAGCGTCGACTACCTGGTCCGGCTGGAGCAGGGGCGCGCCACCCGGGTGTCCGCGGAGGTGCTGCAGGCCCTGTCCGAAGGGCTGCGGCTGCGTCCGGACGAGCACGAGTACCTGATGCGCGTGGCGCGGCCGCCCCGGTCGGCGGCCGCCACCCGCCCGCCGCCGCAGCGGGTGCGGCCGCAGACCCGGCAGCTGCTCGACGGCCTGTCCGAGTTTCCGGCGCTGCTGCTCGGCCGCCGCATGGACGTGCTGGCCTGGAACCCGCTCGGAGCGGCGCTGCTGGCCGACTTCGGCACGCTGCCCGCGGGCCGGCGCAACCTCGTCCGGCTGGCCTTCACCGACCCCACCTGCCGCGCCCTGTACGCCGACTGGGCCACCGCCGCCCGGGAATGTGTGGCCTACCTGCGCATGGACGCCGCGCGCTGGCCGGACGACCCGGCGCTGACCGAGCTGGTCGACGAGCTGTCCGCCAAGGACGACGACTTCCGGCGCTGGTGGCGCGACCAACGGGTGCGGGCGCGCGCGTTCGGGCGCAAGCGTTTCCAGCATCCCGTGGCCGGACCGATGGAGCTGGACTTCCAGGCGCTGGGCGTAGGCGACGACCCCGATCAGACCCTGTTCGTGTACACCGCCGAGGCGGACTCGCCGTCGGCGGAGGCGCTGCGGTTCCTTGCCGCCTGGTCGGCGGGGCCGCACCGGCCGGCACGGACCCGGCTGCGGGGAGACGGCCCGCCCGCCTGACCCAGCGCGAACGACGCCTGCCGCCCGGACAGTCAACGGCCTCGACTGCGCCGGCGCGGCCGCTACGCCCGCAGCGCGTCGTCGGGGTCGGCGCCGACGGCGGACAGCACCCCGCTGAAGAAGCGGCGGATGCACACGGCGAGCACGATCTGCAGCACGTCGGTGTCGGACAGCCCGAATTCGCGCAGCCGAGCCGCATCCTGGTCGGTGACGGTGGTCGGGTCGGCGGCGACCTTGCCGGCGAAGTCCATGATCGCGACGTCGACCGGGTCGAGCCCGGCGCTGTGGTGGTCGGCGATGATGGCGCGCAGCCGCGGCTCGTCGTAGAAGCGCTCGCGCAGCACCTTGGCGTGGGCGAGGGTGCAGTAGTCCGAACCCAGCCGCCGTGCGGCGGCGACGGTGACCAGCTCGTACCGGCGCAGGTCCATGCCGTCGCGCACGCTGCCGGCCAGCTGCTGCCAGCCCGCGTACACGTCGGGCCGCAGCGCGAACACCCGCAGGTAGTTGGGGATGTAGCCGGTCTGGTCCGCGTACAGGGGCGACTCGGCGGGGGTGTCGAGGTAGGTCATGGCCGCGAGGCTAGACGAGGGCGCGCTCCGGCACGGCCCGCTGTCCCCCATCCGTCAGCGGCCTGCCCGGACGACGAGCGGGCCGCTCAGACTCCTGCGGGCCGGACCGCTGCCGGCACCTGGAGCAGGCCGAGGCTGTTCTGCCAGAGCGTGCCGAGCTGGGCCGGGTCGTCGAGCAGCTTAGCCAGCAGCACCCGCCCCTCGATCTGGGCGACGATGGAGCGTGCCGCGTCGCGGGTGTCGACCGCCGGGCCGGCCTGCCCGGCGTCCTTCGCCTCGACGATCACCTTCTCGATCATGTCGATCTGCGCCTCGAAGATCTCCTGCAGCCGGTCGCGGATCTCCGGGACCTGGTTGCTGAGCTCGGCGGCGAGGTTGCCGAACAGGCAGCCGACGACCAGTCCCGCCTCCTGCCGGCCCGCGCGCTGGAACTCCTCGGTCGCCTCGAACAGGTCGCGCAGCCGCTCCAGGGGCGCGCGCGCACTGCCGAGCAGCTCGCTCCACTGCGCCTGCTGGGCGGCCCAGTGCTCGTCGATGACGGTGAGCGCGAGCGCCTGCTTCGAGGCGAAGAAGTGGTAGAAGCTGCCCTTCGGCACGCCGGCGGCCGTGCAGATCTCCGCGACGCCCAGCGCCGAGTAGCCCCGCTGCTCGATCAGCGTGCGGGCCGCTTCCAGGATCTTGTTCCGCGCGTCACTCGTCCTGCCCATGGCATTGACGATACACGACCAGTCATCTACCTTTTAGTAGACCGGTCGTCTAGTCCGCCTCCGGTCACCGCGAAGAGCAAAGGAAAAAGAACCATGAGCTTCGAAAACGTGCAGAAGGTCGCCGTCATCACCGGTGCGTCCCAGGGCATCGGCGCGGGCCTGGTCGAGGGATACCGCAAGCTCGGCTACGGCGTCGTCGCCACCTCGCGTTCGATCACCGCCTCCGGCGATCCGGACATCGTGACCGTGCAGGGCGACATCGCCCACGCCGACACCGCCGAGCGCGTGACCCAGGCCGCGCTGGACCGCTTCGGGCGCATCGACACCCTGGTCAACAACGCCGGCATCTTCATCGCCAAGCCGTTCACCGACTACACCGACGACGACCTCGCGCTGGTCACCGGGATCAACCTCGCCGGGTTCTTCCACCTGACCCAGCGGGTGCTGCCGCACATGCTCACCGTCGGCGGCGGTCACATCGTCAGCATCACCACCAGCCTGGTCGACCAGGCCGACAAGAACGTGCCGTCCGTGCTCGCGTCACTGACCAAGGGCGGCCTCAACTCGGCGACCAAGTCCCTGGCCATCGAGTACGCGACCCGTGGCGTGCGGGTCAACGCCGTCGCGCCGGGCATCATCAAGACCCCGATGCACGCGGTCGAGTCCCACGCGACCTACGCCGGGCTGCACCCCGTCGGCCGGATGGGCGAGACCGACGACATCGTCGGCGCGGTCCTGTTCCTCGAGTCGGCGCCCTTCGTCACCGGCGAGATCCTGCACGTCGACGGCGGCCAGAACGCCGGCCACTGACCCGCCCGACCACCGAAGAGGACCGATCATGCCCATCGTCAACATCCAGATCACCCGCGAGGGCAGCACCCCGGGCACGACGGCCGCGACCGCCGAGCAGAAGGCGGCGCTCATCGCCGGCGTCAGCCGGCTGCTGCTGGACGTGCTGGACAAGCCGCTGGACTCGACGTTCGTCGTCATCGACGAGGTCGAACTAGAGAACTGGGGCCGGGGCGGCCTGTCCGTCCCGCAGTACCGCGAGCAGCAGCGCGCGGAGGGCTCCCGCTAGGGCGCCTGCCGGCGCGAAGCAGGGGCGTGCGGTTTCCGGTGGCATACCGGGAACTGCGCGCCCCTGTCGCGACTCGCGGTGGCGTGACCCCTGACCGAATCCCCCTCCCCCGGCCCCGCGACGGAGCCGTCGGACGCGCCGTCACCGCCGCGCTGGCATGCGTCACCGTGCTGGTGGTGGTGGCGCTGTGGGTGTCCGCCGGCGGTGTGGCCGCGCTGGGCGCCGACGGCACCGGGCTGGTGGCCGCGGCCCGCCTCACCGGGCTGGTCGCCTCCGATCTGCTCCTGCTGCAGGTGCTCGCGATGGCGCGGGTGCCCTGGGTGGAGCGCGCCTGGGGCCAGGACCGGCTGGCCCGGATCCACCGGCTGCTCGGCTTCACCTCGTGCTGGTTGATGACGGCGCACGTGGCGCTCGTCGTGGCCGGATACGCCGTGTCCACCGGCACCGGCGCGCTCGCCCAAGTGGTCGATCTGGTGGTGCGCTACCCGGGCATGCTGCTGGCCGCGGCCGGGACCGCGCTGCTGGTGCTCGTCGCGGCGCTGTCGGTGCGGGCGGCCCGCCGCCGCGTCCGCTACGAGAACTGGCACCTGCTGCACCTGTACGCGTACCTCGGGGTGGGCCTCGCCCTGCCGCACCAGCTGTGGAACGGGGCGCACTTCGTCACCTCCCCCGCCGCCACGGCCTACTGGTGGACGCTGTGGGGCTGCGCCGCCGCCGCACTGCTGACCTTCCGGGTGGGCCGGCCGCTGTGGCTGTCGCGCCGCCACCGGCTCACCGTCGGCGAGGTGCGCCACGAGGCGTCCGACGTGTACTCCGTGTACCTGTCGGGGCGGCGGCTGGACCGGCTCGCGGCCCGGCCCGGCCAGTTCCTGACCTGGCGGCTGCGCACCGGCCGCGGCTGGAGCCGGGCGCATCCCTTCTCGCTGTCCGAGGCCCCGCGCGCGGACCGGCTGCGGTTCACCTTCCGGGCCGCGGGCGACGACGGCGCGCGCCTGGCCGGGGCGACCCCCGGCACCGGGGTGCTGATCGAAGGCCCGTTCGGCACGCTCACCGAAGGCCGCCGCCGCGGCGAGCGGGTGCTGCTGATGGCCGCGGGCATCGGCATCACGCCGATGCGCGCGCTGCTGGAGGGCATGCGGTACGCCGACCGCGAACTGACCCTGATCTACCGGGCGCGCAGCGCCGACGAGCTGGTGCTGCGCGACGAGATCGACGGCATCGCGGCCGAGCGCGGCGCGCAGGTGATCTACCTGCCCGGTCCCCCGCCGGCCGGGCGGGTCTCGTGGCTGACCGCCGAGCTGGCCGAGCGCTACGCCGACCACGAGGCCCTGACCCACCTGGTCCCGGAGCTGGCCGGGCGGGATGTGTTCCTGTGCGGCCCCCCGCCCTGGATGGCGGCGGCCCGGGCCGCGCTGCGGGCGGCCGGTGTGCCCGCCCGGCAGGTCCACGACGAGCGGTTCGGGTGGTGACCGATGCGTAAGATCACATTTTTCCTGCTGGCCACGATCGCGGGCCTGGTCGGGCTGTTCAGCTACCGCACCAGCCTCGGCGAGGCGGTGCCGCAGGCCGGGCCTGCCGGCGCGGCGCCGCCCGCGCCGCCGCCCGCCGCGATCGTCGACGGGCGCGTCGTCGACGGCGACGCCGTGGTCACGGACTACGGCACCGTGCAGGTCCGGGTCACGTTCGCCGGCGGGCGCATCGCCGACGTGGCGGTCCTGCAGAAGCACACGGTGCACGAGCATTCGCTGGTGCTGAACGAGCTCGCCCTGCCGCGGCTGCGGGAGCAGGTGCTCGACGCGCAGTCGGCCGAGGTCGACACCGTCTCCGGCGCCACCGCCACCAGCCGGGCCTACCTGGACTCGCTGCAGTCCGCGATCGACCGGGCGCACGTCCGGTGAGCGTGCTCACGCCGCCGCGCCGGGCCTGGGTCGAGCAGGTCATGGGGATGCCGGTGAGCCTGCACCTGCGCGGGCCCGGTCTGGACTCGGCACCCGTCCAGCGGTCCGTCGACGCCGTGTTCGCGCTGCTGCGCGAGGCCGACGCGGTGTTCAGCACGTACCGGGCGGACAGCGCGGTGAGCCGGATCAACCGGGGTGAGCTGACCGTCGCCGACGCGCATCCGTGGGTGGCCGAGGTGGCGCGGCTGTGCGACGAGGCCCGCGTGCGCACCGGCGGATGGTTCGACGCGCGGCTGCCCGGCCCCGGCGGCGAGCGGTCGTGGGACCCGTCCGGGCTGGTCAAGGGATGGGCTGTGGAGCGGGCGGCGAGACTGCTGTCCGGTGCGGACTGCTGCCTCAACGCCGGTGGTGACGTGATCGTGTCGACCGCGGCCGGGCACCCGCCGTGGCGCGTCGGCGTGGAGGATCCGCTGCGGCCGTCACGGCTGGCCGAGGTGGTGACCCTGGCGTCGGGCGCGGTCGCCACCTCCGGGACGGCGCGGCGCGGCGCGCACATCGTCGACCCGTACCGCGGGTCGCCCACGGCCGAGGTGGCGGGGGTGACCGTGACCGGGCCGTCGCTGCTGTGGGCCGACGTGTACGCGACCGCGGCCGCCGCCCGGGGCGTCACCGGCCTGGACCTGCTGCGCGGGACCGGCTACCGGGGGCTGCTGATCGGCCGGGACGGGCGCACCCGGGCCACCCGCGGGTGGTTCTGATCATGGGCCCCGGCGCCGGATGTCCACGAGCCGGAATCCGCGCCTGGCGGCCGGACACGGGGTAGGCGGGGCTGCCGCTGGCGAACCCGCTACGCATCGGCCGGGCCCGGTTGCCCGGATGCCGGCCGATCGGTCGCCGCGCGGGCGTGCAGGCGGCCCGGGCGGGTCCCTCCTTCGGGATGGTCGCCGAGCGTGCCGCCGAGGTAGAACGGCAGTTCCGCCAGAGCGGGCCCCACGGACCGACGGATCGCGTTCACCAGGGCCAGCTGTGCCGCAGCCGCCGGACGCGACGCCTCGTTCAGAACATCGTCGGCGACGGGATCCGTGACGGGATCCCGGCTGGACACCACGTCGAGGAAGCCGCCGACGGCGTCCCCGAACGCATCGATCGCCCGCGCCACGCCCAGCGGTGCGACCAGGCTCGCCGTGGTGAGGGCGGCGCTCCAAGCCGCCCAGTCGAAGACGACCGGCAAGCGGGCCGAGTGCCCCTGCCGCAGTGCCATCATGAACCGGGCATACTGCGAGAACAGTTCCTCGTACGCGCGCAGTTGCTTGTCGCGTAGCCAATGACGATCCTGGGCCCGGCGAGTTACCACCCCGCCGACCAGAACACCGAGCGTCGCCGACAGCGCGCCCCCGAGCGTCGTAATGATCACTGTCAGCGTGTCCACGCCCCGAAGTCTGGCAGCGTCACGTGGAAGGAGCCAGATACCCTGCCCAGGACCCCACGGACCACCTGGGGCCGCGAACGCTAACGGTGTGCTAACACCACATCGGACAGAATCCCCACGGGTGACCGCGTCCCGCGGTCGGGAGCGAAACGGTGGTGACATGGCCGACCCGGCGACGGGCACGACGACCAACCTGCATCTCGGCGCGCTCGCCTGGGCCTCCGCCTCGGCGGCGCGGCGCCTGCTGTACCCGTTCTTCGCGGGAGTGGCCGGCATCGGCGGCGCAGTGATCTTCGCGGCGATCGGCTGGACGCTCGTCGGGGTGGTGCAGCCCTCCGATCAGGACGCCGTGCTGCGGTACTGGCTGTGGCACCTGGCCGCGGCGGCGTTGCTGCCGGCCGGCCTGGGCATGCTGTCGGTGCAGCTGTTCCATCAGGTCGGCGGCGGCACGGGCGCCGAGCGGGCCTGGCTGGTGGTGGCGCAGGCCTGCGCCGCCCTCGCGCCGCTGCCCGGCCTGCTGCTGATGGTCGCCCGGCCGCTGCTGTTCCAGGGCTACGACGTGCACGAGCGCTGGGGCCTGCCGGTGCTGCTGGCCGGCGTGCTGGCGTTCGCGGGCGCGGTCGCTGCCGCCGTCCGCCATGTGCGCCGGGTGCCGCCCCGCCAGCGGCCCACCGTGGCCCGGCTCGCCGTCGGCGTGACCGCCACGACGACCGGGCTGGCCGCCATCGCGCTCACCGCGCTGTTCCTGCCCGCGCCGCTGCCGTGCTGCCCCTGGTAGGCGGCTCAGTCGGCCAGGTGGATGCGGGGTGCGCGCTGCTCGAACGGGGTGGACAGCACCACGGTCGTGCGCGTGGTGACGTTGGCCGAGGTGCGGATCTCCTGCAGCAGGCGCTCCAGGTCGACCGGTGACGCGACGCGTACCAGCAGGATGTAGAAGTCCTCCCCGGCCACCGAGAAGCACGACTCGATCTCGGACAGGTGCGCCAGGCGCTCGGGGGCATCGTCGGGCTGCGCCGGGTCGAACGGGCGGATCGCCACGAACGCGGTCAGCGGCAGGCCGATCGCGTTGTAGTCGACCCGCGCGCCGTACCCGGTGATCACGCCGCGCTGCTCCAGCCTGCGTACCCGCTGGTGGACGGCGGACACGGACAGCCCGACCTTCTCGGCCAGGTCCGTGTACGACATGCGCCCGTCAGCGGTCAGGGCCGAAACGATGGCCTGGTCGGTCTCTTCCACGGCGCTCAAGCTACACCGACCCACCGTTCGGGCGCACCAGCACTTTCAGCGCCTTCCGATCGTTCATCGCGGCATATCCGCCCGGCACCCCGTCGAGCCCGACGGAGGAGTCGAAGACCGGCGACGGGTCCAGCATCCCGGCCAGCACGTCTGCCAGCAGCTCCGGAATGTACGCGCGGGCGGGCGCGACGCCGCCGCGCAAGGCCACGTTGCGGCCGAACATGTCGCCGATGTCGACGCCGGCCGAGCCGCCGTGCGGGACCCCGACGAAACCGACCGCGCCGCCGTCGCGGGCCACCCCGATCGCGGTACGCATCGACTGCTCGGTGCCGACCGCCTCGATGACCGCGTGCGCGCCCTGGCCGCCGGTCAGCTCGCGCACCACGACGACGGCCTCGTCACCGCGCTCGGGCACCACGTCGGTCGCGCCGAACCGCCTGGCCAGCGCGGTGCGGGCGTCGTGGCGGCCCAGCGCGATGATGCGCTCGGCGCCCAGCCGGTGCGCGGCGAGCACGCCGCACAGGCCGACCGCGCCGTCGCCGACCACGGCGACCGTGCCGCCCTTGCGCACCCCGGCGGCGAGCGCGGCGTGGTGGCCGGTCGACATCACATCGGACAGCGCGAGGATCTTGACAAGTTCCGCGTCGTCGAGCCCGGACGGCAGCTTGACCAGGGTGCCGTCGGCGTACGGAACCCGCACCGCCTGGCCCTGGCCGCCGTCGGAGCCCGGCTGGCCCCAGAAGCCGCCGACCGGGCAGGAGGTGTGCAGGCCCTCCCGGCAGAACTGGCAGGTGCCGTCGGACCACACGAACGGGGCCACCACCGTGTCACCGGGCTTGACGCCGGTGACGTCCGCACCCGCGGACTCGACGACGCCCAGGAACTCGTGGCCGATGCGCTGTCCCGGCTCCCGCTTGGCGACGCCCTGGTAGGCCCACAGGTCGCTGCCGCAGATGCAGGCGTGCGTCACCCGGACCACGGCGTCGGTCGGGTGCACCAGGACCGGATCGGGCACGTCCTCGATCCGCACGTCGTGCGGGCCGTAGATCACCGTTGCGCGCATGTGATCATCGTAGTCGCGGCGGTCCGTCCCGGTCACCGGGATGCCCCGCGGCGCGCGGCTGCCGGAGCGGGCGCACGGCCGGTCAGACCGCGAGCAGGACCCGGCCGAACGGGTGGCCCTCGGCGAGCAGCTGCTGCGCCGCGGCCGCCTGCGCGAGCCCGAACACCTGCGCCACCGCCGGGTGCAGGTGCCCGGCGGCGAGCCGGGCGAGCAGCGCGGTGTTCGCCGCGTTCACCTGCTCGGGCGTGAACAGTGCGAACCGGAACCCGTGGATGTGGGCGTTTTTCCAGATCAAGTCGGTGACGTTGATGTCGGCGTGGGTGCCGGCGGCGTACCCGATGCTGATCAGCGTGCCGTCGACGGCCAGGCAGCCGAGGGCCTCCCCGGTGAGCTGCCCGCCGACGCCGTCGAGGACGACGTCGACGCCCCTGCCGCCGGTGAGCCGGGCGACACCGTCGCGCAGCGACTCCTGGGACAGGTCGATCACCTCGTACCCGGCGGCGCGGCCTTGTTCGGCCTTGTCGGTGCCGGTGGCGGTGGTGATCGCGTGGGCCGCGCCGAGCACCCGGGCGACCTCGACGCCGCCCTGCCCGACAGCACCGCCGACGCCGGGCGCGAGCACGGACTGCCCGGGCCGGAACGCGGCCAGCTCGGTCAGCGCGAGATAGGCGGTCAGATAACCCGCCCCGGTGGTCAGCGCGGCGGCGGCCTCGTCATCGACGGCATCGGGCACGGCGACCAGGTTCGCCGGGTCGACGGCGACGTACTCGGCCCAGCAGCCGTCGGCGCTGACGCCGTAGCGGCCGCCGCTCACGACGACGCGTGCGCCCCGGGGGAGGCCGGACGCGCCGGGTTGCTCGACGACGCCGGTCCCGGTGCCGCCGGGGCGGATCGGTAGCGGCTTGTGCAGGGCCGGAGCCAGGTGGCCGGCGCGCACCGTCTCGTCCAGTGGGCTGACCCCTGCGATCGTCATCCGGACCAGTGCCTGCCCGTCCGCGACGGGCGGCAGTGGCGCCTCGACGAGGTCGAGCACGTCGTAGCCGCCGAAGTGGTCGTACTCGATCGCGCGCACGGCATGCCCCCCGCCGGATGTCCGCTGGCCAGTCGCTTCATTATCCCAGCGTGCGGCGGCTGCGAAGACCGGATCGGACAAGGCTCAGTGGCGCTCGCGGAGCAGGCAGAACTCGTTGCCCTCGGGGTCGGTGTACACGGTCAGGTCCTCCTGCTCGCGGACCAGCGTCGCACCGGCGGCGACGATCGCGGCCCGCTCCTCGTCGTCGGCCACGATGTCGAGATGGATGCGACCGGCCGGGAGCAGGTCGACCGCCTGCGCGAGCCACACGTCCGGTTCGGTGCCCGACGGATCGTGCAGCAGCACCGACTCGCGCTCGGCCAGGCTGCGCTCGGCGAGTTTGACGACGTCCTCCTCGTGCACGGGCAGGCCGGTGACCAGGCTCCAGAAGGGCGCCATCAGGTACGGGTCGCGGCAGTGGATGACGACGGAGGAGATGTACGGCATGGCGGTCACCCTAGCCGGGTAGGCGGTTCCCGCCGACCGGATACCCGAGCGGTCTTGACATCGCAGCCTCGCGGCCGCCTACCGTGTGTAGCCGCCACCGGTCCGGTACCGGTACCGCGAGACGGCGTGGTTTCTCGGAGGTCTACATGCGCGTGACGATCGCCGACGTCGCCCGGCTGGCCGGGGTGAGCAAGGCGACGGTGTCGCGGGTGCTCAACGGCCGGCCCGACGTCGACCGGGCCACCCAGGCCCGCATCGAGGAGATCATGGCGGAGACCGGGTACGTGCCCAGTTCCCGCGCCGTCGACCTGGCCCGCGGGCGGACCCGCACGGTCGGCGTGCTCGCCCCGACGCTGCGCACGCCGTGGATGCCGGAGCTGCTGCAGGGCGTCGCCGACGTGGTGGAGCCGTCCGGCTACGGCCTGCTGCTGCACTCGGCGGCGGGCGGGGCCCCGGCGCTGGAGCGCTTCGCGGCGAACGTACGCGGCCACGCCGTCGACGGCGTGCTCGCGATCGACCCCGGCATGGCCCTGGAGCACCTGCGTGACCTGCACCGGCAGGGTCTGCCCGTGGTCGTGGTCAACACCGGCGGCTCCCGCGTGCCGCTGCCCTCGGTCGGCGCGGACTACGCCGACGGCGGGCGGCGGGCGGCGGAACTGCTGCTGGCCGCGGGCCGCCTGCGCCTCGCCATGATCACAGGACCCGTCGAGGAGCATTCCGGCGCCGCCTGCGCCGACGGCTTCGCCGACCGGCTGACCGGCACCGGCGCGGTGCTGCGGGCCAGCCACGTGACCGAGGCCGACGGCACCGAGCAGGGCGGCTACGACGCGGTGCAGCGGCTGCTGCGGGCGCGGCTGTTCTTCGACGGCCTGTTTGCGCACGGTGACCTGATGGCGGCGGGCGCGCTGCGAGCCCTGCAGGAGGCGGGGCGGCAGGTGCCGGGCGAGGTCGCCGTGGTCGGCTTCGGCGACCTCCCGCCCGCCGCGTACACCCTGCCGCCGCTGACCACGGTCCGGGTGCCGTGGGCGGAGATGGGCGCGGCCGCCGCGCGGGCGCTCATCGATCGCCTGCGCGGCGAGCCCGTCGCCGACGACCCGGTGGACTTCGAGACGTCCCTGGTCAGCAGGGGTAGCACGCCCGCGGTGGGACGCATCCCCGGGCAGCGCAGCCGGCGAACGGCACGGTCCGCGGAGCTGCCCGCCTTCTGAGCACCGGCACCGGTCACGGAACCGGTACCGGAGCTGTGAGCTGCGAGGACTCAGTCCAGGTGGCCGAGGACGGCCGACGGATCGATCGTGGTCGGCAGATCGCTGACCTGACCGTCGCCGAGTTCGACCACGCGCCAGGTCCCGTCGTCACGCAGCGCGACATCGGTGGTGACGAACGGATGCCCGAACGCGGCCACCAGCGGGGCGATCGCCGTCAGGTCGGGCTCGCTCACCAGGTCCGGCGTGTCCGGGTGCGGACCGGCCAGCACCGGCTCACCGCGCACCCACCAGACCCGGGCCTCCACGGTGCGGCCGTCGCGCTGCGCGAAGCGCTCGAACCGGCGCACCACGACGCCGCCCTGCAGCGAGTCCTCCTGCAGCTCGACCATGCGGGCCACCACCCGGTGCGCGTGTCCGACGTCGGCCAGGTCGGGGATGAAGCAGGCCTCGGCCCACTCGTACTTGCGGGACTTGACGTAGTCCTTGACCACCGCGGGTCCACCGCCGAGCGGCGCGACCAGCGCGGCGACCTGGTCCACGGTGGGCGGTTCGCCCGGCTGCCACGGCGTCCACACGCTCTCCGGCGTGACCGAGGCCAGGGTGGCGTGCCAGCCCGGCAGCTCGTGGGCACTGCGGTAGGCGGACGCGGAGACGCGCAGGCGCACGCCGCGCCCGGCGAGCGTGTCGGCCAGGTCGGCGTAGTGGCCGGTGGGGACCATCCAACCGCGATACCAGACGTCGCCCAGGTCGCGCGGGACGCGGCGGACCGCAGTGGTGAGGTCCCCGGCCAGCAGGGCGTCATGGTCGAGCAGGGCCACGACGCCCCCGGCGTCCCGCACCGCCCGCGCCTGCGCGGCGAAGTGCGGGTCGGTGCGGGTCGGGGCGAGCGGGTCGGCGCAGAACACCACGGTCATGAGCGGCGAGCCTAACCGAGCCGGCTCAACCGCGCAGCGCCGTTTCAGGAGGCCAGTCGGTGCATCCAGGACTCGACGTCGGCGGCGGTGCGCGGCAGGTCGTCGGACAGCATCCGGTAGCCGGTCTCGGTGATCAGCAGGTCCTCCTCGATCCGGAAGCCCATGCCGCGCAGCTCGGCCGGGATCAGCCCGTCGTCGGGCTGGAAGTAGATGCCCGGCTCCACGGTGAGCACGTGGCCCGGGGTCAGCGTGCCGTCGAGGTAGTGGTCGGCCCGCGCCGCGGCGCAGTCGTGCACGTCCAGGCCGAGCATGTGCCCCGAGCCGCACAGCGTCCAGCGCCGGTACAGCCCGCTGTCCTCGTCAAGGGCCTGCTCCGCGGAGACCGGCAGGATGCCGAGGTCGGCCAGGCCGTAGGCGTAGACGCGCATCGCGGCGCGGTGGAAGTCGCGGTAGGCCGCGCCGGGCACCAGCGCGGCGAGCGCCGCGTCGTTGGCCCTGCGGCACAGCTCGTACAGGTCGCGCTGCAGCGGGGTGAAGTGCCCGGAGATCGGCAGCACGCGGGTGATGTCGGCGGTGTAGAGCGAGCGCGTCTCCACCCCCGCGTCGAGCAGCAGCAGGTCGCCGTCGCGGACCGGGCCGTCGTTGTCGATCCAGTGCAGCGTCGCGGCGTGCGCCCCGGCGGCGACGATCGAGTGGTAGCCGACCTCGTTGCCCTCCAACCGGGCGCGCTGCCAGAACACGCCCTCCAGCAGCCGTTCCGAGGTCGCCTTGGCCTGCGGCAGCGCGCGCACGACGTCCTCGAAGCCGCGCGTGGTGATCGCGACGGCCTCCTCCAGCTGCGCGATCTCCCAGGCGTCCTTGACCAGCCGGAGTTCCGCGAGCACGGCCTTCAGCTCGGCGTCACCGTCGACCGGGGCGACGGCGGCGTCGACCTCGGTGTCCAGGCCGCGCAGCACCAGCGTCGGGGTGTCCGGCTTCAGCGCGGCGGCCAGCTCGTCGCGGTGGCGGGTGGTCACCCCGAGCGCGCGGGTGCTCTCCCCCAGCGTCGGGCGGCGACCGGCCCACAGCTCGCCGTAGCGGCGGTCGCGGAAGAACTCGCCGTCGTCCCGGGCCGAGCGCGGACGCAGGAAGAGGGTGCTGTCGCCGTCCGGCTCGACGACCACGACGCCGTCGCTGGACTGGTCGCCGGTGAGCCACACGTATGCCGAGTGCGCGCGGAACCGGTAGTCCTGGTCGTTCGAGCGGGACTTGAAGGTGCCCGCCGGGACGACGATGCGATGGCCGGGGAACGCCTGGTGCAGCCGCGCACGTCGGGCCGGCGTCCAGGCGGCGACCTCCGCCCGCGGCAGGTCGTGGTGCTCGGAGTCGAGCCAGCCCGTGCGCATGAACTCGTCGAGTGCCGCCGACACGGGCAGGTCGTGGCTACCGGTGTGGAACTTCTGCTCGGCCATGCCGAGGACAGTACCGTACCCCCATCAGCTCCTTACACCCCCGAAAGGAAGGCACCTTCCTGACACGTTCCGTGGGGCAGGCTGGGAGGCGCGGCGTCGTCTAGACTCCGGGCATGTCGACTGGAATCGATGCCGCGCACACGGGTGCGGCGACCGGCCCGGACCGCATCGCGAGCCGGGCGCAGTTCGCGCTCGCGGGGGTGTACTTCCTGGCCGTCGCCGTGGCGCTGGCCCGGGCGGCCCAGTTCTCCGGCCGGCTCTACCTCCCGCACCAGGGCGACGAATTCACCGGCAACGCCGACCTGTGGCCGGGCGCGCTCGCCGTGGTCTGGCTCGCACTCATGATCGTGATGAGCTCCGTGCCGCTGCTGTCCGGCCTGATGGCGCTGTTCGCGCTCGCCCAGCTCGCCAGTGCCCGGGTGCGCGCCGATCGCCGCCGCAGGCGGACGCTGCTGGCGAGCACCGTGCTGTCGGCGCTCGTCGTCGCGGCGTCGTTCACTCCGCAGGCCCAGACGGTGCTCGGCTGGCTGCTCGACTGACATCGGAACAGGTTGCGGGACGCCCGCGCCGGGCGCCCCGCAACCGGGTCAGCTCTTGACCGAGCCCGCCATCATGCCGCCGATGAACCAGCGCCCCAGCAGGACGTACACCAGCAGCGTCGGCAACGACGTGATCAGCGCACCGGCCATGGCCGCCGCGTAGTCCGGCGACTGCGCCCCGGCCAGGGCGTTGAGCGCGATGGTGATCGGCCCGTTGCGCGTGTTCGACAGGAAGATCGCGAACAGGTAGTCGTTCCAGGACGAGGTGAACTGCCAGATGACGGTCACCACGAAGCCCGGGATCGACACCGGCAGGATCAGCGAACGGAACGTGCGCAGCAACCCGGCCCCGTCCATCTGCGCCGCCTCGATCAGCTCCTCCGGGATGATCGTCGCGTAGTAGTTGCGGAAGATCAGCGTGCAGATCGGGATGCCGTACACCGTGTGCACCAGGACCAGCGTGGGGATGCCCGGCGCGACGCCCAGCCAGGACACCACGTCGCGCAGCGGGATCATGACCGCCTGGTACGGGATGAACATGCCGAACAGGATCAGCGTGAACACCACGTCCGCGCCGGGGAAGCGCCAGCGGGACAGCACGAACCCGTTGGCCGCCCCGATCAGCGACGAGATCAGCGCGACGGGGATCGCCAGCTGGAACGTGCGGCCGAACGACGGGCCCAGCGCGGTCCACGCCTTCTCCCAGGACGCGAAGGTCCACGTCTCGGGCAGGTTCCACTGCCCGTTGACGCCGATCTCCCGGCCCGACTTGAAGCTCGTCACGACCAGCACGTACAGCGGCATCAGCACGATGAGCACGAACAGCACCAGCAGCCCGTAGCGGATGGTGCGGGCCACCGGCCTGGGCAGGCCCTGGCGCGGCGCGGGGCCGCCCCGGCGCGGGGCGGTGGCGGCGGGCGCGGTGGCGGCGACGGTCTCGGTGCTCATGAGCGCTTCTCCGAGCGGTTGACGTGGATCAGGTACGGCACGACCACCACGGCGACGATCAGCAGCAGGAACACCGAGATCGCGGCGGCCTTCGCGTAGTCGCGGGTGAGCAGGGTCTGCCAGACGTAGACGGCCGGCACCTCGGTCAGCCACTGCGCCCCGGACACCGACATGATCAGGTCGAACATCTTCATCGACATGTGCCCGGTGATGATGAGCGCCGACAGGATGGTCGGCGTCAGCTGCGGGAACAGCACCTGCCGGTACAGCTGGAAGGTGGTGGCACCGTCCACCACGGCGGCCTCGCGCAGCTCCTCGGGAATGCCGCGGAACCCCGCCAGGAACAGCGCCATCACGTATCCGGACAGCTGCCAGATCGCGGGCACCGCCATCGCGGCCATGCCCCAGTCGGGGTCGGTCCACCACGGGCTTTCCAGGAAGCCCAGCCCGAGCCCATGGAAGATCGCGTTGATGCCCCCGGCGTTGTCGCCCTGCCCGGTGTTCATCAGCCAGCGCCAGACCACGCCGGAGGCGACGAACGACACCGCCATCGGGAACAGGTAGACCGTGCGCCAGAAGCCCTCGGCCTTGGCCCGGCGCTCCAGCAGCAGCGCCCAGATCAGGCCGAGCACGATGGTGCCCGCCATGAACACGAGCGTGAAGACGACCAGGTTCTGCAGCGAGTGCGTGAAGCGGTCGTTGATGTCGCTGGTGAACAGCTTGGTGTAGTTGTCGAGCCCGACGTAGCCCTTGGCGGGCCGGGCGTTGTGGCGGTCCTGCAGGGACAGGTTGACCGTCCAGCCGATCAGGCCGTACACGAACACGGCCAGCAGGATCAGTGACGGTGAGATGAGCAGCAGCCCGGGTATCCAGGTCCGCCTCCGGTGGCGCAACGCGACCTCCTCGGTAAGGAAGGGCACCCTCCAGGTGGGAAGGTGCCCTTCGTTGCCTTGCGGCGAACTACTTCTTCGGACCGAACTCCGCCGCCGCCGACGCGAGCGCCGTCTGCAGCGCCGCGACGTCACCGTCGCTGGAGAACTTGCCCTGCGCCGAGCCGACCGCACCCTGCCAGGTCTGCGCGCAGGCGGAGCCGTGCGGGCAGCTGGGCACCTGGGTCGCGGTCTTCCAGTCGGCCATGGCGGCCTGCTGGTACGCCGGGAAGCCGTCGGTGCCGACGTCGGTGCGGGCCGGGATCGAGCCCTTCTTCTGGTTGAACGCGGCCTGGCCGGTCGCGCTGCCGACCGTCTTCAGCCAGCACTTGGTGCCGTCGGCGTTCTTCGCGCCCTTGGGCAGCACGAACGAGTCGGCCAGCCACTGGAACACGTTGCCGTTGCCCGGGAACACCGACCAGCCGTAGTCCTTGAAGCCCTTGGCGTCGAGGTCGGCCGCCTCCCAGTCACCCATCAGCTGGTACGCCGCCTTGCCGTCCATCAGCAGCTTCTCGGCGTCGGTCCAGTCGAAGGTGTCGCGGTCCTTGTTGGTGTAGGTCAGCAGCCGCTTGTAGTCGTTGATCGCCGCGGTCATCTCCGCGCCGGTCCACGGCGTGCTGCCGTTCCACAGGCCGTTGAACTTCTCCGGGCCCAGCTTGGAGATCAGCAGCGCCTCGAACAGCATCTGCTGGGTCCAGTCCTTGCCCAGGGCCAGCGGCGCGGCCACGCCCGCGGCCTTGAGCTTGTCCAGGTCGGCGAAGAAGCCGTCGAGGGTGGTGGCGTCCTTGGTGATGCCGGCCTTGGCCAGCACCGTCTTGTTGCTCCACAGCACGTTGGCGCGGTGGATGTTGGCCGGCACCGAGTAGATCTTGCCGCCGACCGTCAGGTTGTCGATGAGGCCCTTCGGGAAGGCGTTGGTCAGACCCCACTCGGTGTACTGCGCCGACAGGTCCTCGAGCTGGTCGTCGTTGATGTAGTCGGACAGTTCCGCGCCCGCGTGGGCCTGGAACGTGTCCGGCGGGTCGTTCTGCTGCAACCGCGAGGCCAGCACCTGCTTGGCGTTGCTGCCCGCGCCGCCGGCGACCGCACCGTTGAGGAACTCGTAGTCCGCACAGTCGGTCTTGAAGACGCCGACGAGGCCGTCGAGACCGGCCTTCTCGCCGCCGTCGGCCCACCAGGTGAAAACCTCCACCTTCTTGGTGCCTTCGCCGGGCTCCTCGCTGCCACTGCAGGCCACGGTGGCGAACATCGTTCCGAAAGCGACGGCCAGGGCTGCCACTCGCCTGGAAAGACGCATGCTTCCTCCATCTGGGTTTTGACATCGTTGTCTCACGCGCCCACCCAGCCTTCTCCGGCCATGTCGGAGTGTCAACGCAGGTTACCGATTTGTTGCCAGACACAACAGAATCGAGATCAGATTCTCGCCCACAGCAACGGGTGAGTGCGCACCATGGCCGGTGCCACACCCGCCGGAAGGACGGGGTTCAGCCGGCGAAGACCTGCTCGCGCTCGTGGAGCGCGGCGACCGCCGGTTCGGTGTCCGCGTCGTCGGTGACCGCGACCGCGAACGCGGCCAGGCTCACCGCGGTGAGGTCCTCGGCCAGCGCCCAGTACCGGTCGGGCAGGTTGGTCCGCTGATCGAGCGCCGCCCGCAGGTGGTAACCGCCGTACGCGCCCAGGCCCGCACCGGCCGCGCCGAGCGCCGCACCGGCCACCGCACGGCCGAGACCGCGCTCGTCGGACCAGCCGAGCAAGCCTCCGGCCAGGCCGCCGAGGGCGAGCCGGGCCAGCAACGGGCCCCGGTTGAGCCGGCTCGGGGTGCTGGGCAGTTTGTCGGCGACGAGCTCGGTCGCGGCCGTGGCCACCAGGCTCTTGCGCACGAGCGGGCTGGACAGCACCTGTCCCTGCACCATCGAGGAGAAGCCCCGGCCCTTCTTGCCCTTCTTCTTGCCGCCACGGCTCATGGCCACCGCGAGCGCGGCCAGCCCGAGCTGCGAGCGCATCCCGGTGGCCATGCCCAGCGCCAGCGGCCGCAGAACCGTGATCGCACCCATGGATACAGGCTATGCCCGCCACGGCCGCGCCGAGGGCCGGTCGGCGACCCCGCCCGGCGGCCGTTCGGCGGTTTGGCCTGTCCGCGCGGTGTCGGCGTTTCGGGACGCTTCAGCGTCCCGGAACGGGCATCGCTTCGCGCGACATCCCGACCTAGCCGGCGGGCGCCGGACGGGTGGCGAGGAAGCGGGCCGGGTCGTCGAGGATGGCCTGGGTGACCGCGCGGGCCGCGCCGACCAGGGCGGCGTCGGAGCCCAGCGCCGATGCGCGCACCTTCGCCGGGGCCCAGCGGGCGGTGATCACGCGCCGGGCCAGCTCGCGCTCGATGGCGGGCCGCAGCCAGTCGATCAGTTCGACGTAATGGCCGCCGAGCACCACCGTGCCGATGTCCAGCAGGTTCACCGCCCCGGACAGCGCCACGCCCAGCGCCGTGCCGGCGTGCTCCAGCGCGTCCAGCACCGGAGCGCTGCCCTGGCCGGCGCCGTCGACCAGGTCGGCGAGCACGGCCCCGCCGGCGCGCAGGCCCGCGGCGGCGCGGATGGCCTCCTCTCCGGCGTACTGCTCCAGGCAGCCGCGGGAGCCGCAGTGGCAGTCGGGGCCCTGCGGGTCGATGGTGACGTGGCCGATCTCACCCGCCCAGCCGTGCGAGCCGCCGAACAGCTCACCGTCGAGCACGATGCCGCCGCCGATGCCGATCTCACCCGAGACGTAGAGGAAGCTGCGCAGCCCGGTGGCGTGCCGCTCCCCCAGCGCGGCCAGGGTGGCCTCGTTGGCGACGTCCAGCGGCAGGTCGCGCGGGCCGCCCAGGTCCTCCGGCCGGGGCAGGGCGACCTGCTGCCAGCCGAGGTTGGGGGCGATCCGGATGGTGTCGCCCTCGACCAGGCCGGGGACGGCGATCACGCCGCCGGCCGGGGTCAGGCCCTGCGCCGCGACAGCGGCGACGGCCTGGTCGGCCAGCTCGCCGAGCGCCTGCCAGGTCTGCGCGGGGCTGTGCTCACGCTGGTCGAGCCGGCGCACCTGGCGATGGCGTACGGCCCCCGTCAGGTCCACCGCGCACACCGCCAGGTAGTCGACGTTGACCTCCATGCCGAGCCCGGCCGGGCCGGTGCCGGCGGGCACGATGCCGGTGCCGGGACGGCCGACGCCGGAGCGCGACACGGGCTCCAGTTCGGCGACCAGCCCCCCGACGATCAGTTCGTCGACGATGGTGGAGACGGTGGCCCGGGTCAGCCCGCTGGCCGCCGCGATCTCGGCCCGTGACGGCGGCCGGTTCGCGGCGGTGACATGGCGCAGCACCAGCGCGAGGTTGTGATCGCGCAGACTGCGTTGGCGCACCGGATCGTCTCGGCGCGGCGGGCGGGGCGGCATGGTCTTGACAATGCCACAGCCTATAAGTTCAATGGCTGAACAAACAAGATTTCAGGGAGATGACATGACGCAGCCGACTCCGGCCGACAAGTTCACGTTCGGCCTGTGGACCGTGGGATGGGCCGGCCGGGACCCGTTCGGCGACGCCACCCGCGCGGCGATCGACCCGGTCGAGACCGTGCACCGCCTCGCCGAGCTGGGCGCCTACGGTGTGACGTTCCACGACGACGACCTGATCCCGTTCGGCTCCGACGACAGCGAGCGCGAGCGGATCATCAAGCGCTTCCAGGCCGCGCTCGCCGAGACCGGCCTGGTCGTGCCGATGGCGACCACCAACCTGTTCACCCACCCGGTCTTCAAGGACGGCGGCTTCACCAGCAACGACCGCGCCGTGCGGCGGTACGCGCTGCGCAAGGTCATGCGGAACATGGACCTGGCCGCCGAGCTGGGCGCGCAGACCTACGTGCTGTGGGGCGGCCGCGAGGGCACCGAGTACGACGGCTCCAAGGACGTGCGCACCGCGCTGGAGCGCTACCGCGAGGGCCTGGACATGCTCGCGCAGTACAGCATCGACCGGGGCTACGGGCTGAAGTTCGCGCTGGAGCCCAAGCCGAACGAGCCCCGCGGCGACATCCTGCTGCCGACCATCGGCCACGCCCTCGCATTCATCGACAGCCTCGAGCACCGCGACATGGTCGGCCTCAACCCCGAGGTCGGGCACGAGCAGATGGCCGGCCTGAACTTCCTGCACGGCATCGCGCAGGCGCTGTGGCACGGCAAGCTCTTCCACATCGACCTCAACGGCCAGCGCGGCATCAAGTACGACCAGGACCTGGTCTTCGGCCACGGCGACATCGTCAACGCGTTCTTCCTGGTCGACCTGCTGGAGTTCGGCGCCGCCGACGGCGGCCGGGCCTACACCGGCCCGCGCCACTTCGACTACAAGCCCTCGCGCACCGAGGACCTCGACGGCGTCTGGGCGTCGGCGGCCGCGAACATGCGCACGTACCTGCTGCTCAAGGAGCGCGCCGCGGCGTTCCGGGCCGACCCGCGGGTCGCCGAGGCCCGTGCCGCCGCCCGCTACGACGAGCTGGCCGTGCCGACCCTGGGCGCGGGCGAGACCTACACCGAGCTGCTGGCCGACCGCTCGTCGTTCGAGGACTTCGACGTCGACGCGCAGGCCGCCAAGGGCGGTGCCTTCGTCCAGCTCAACCAACTGGCCCTGGAGCACCTCCTCGGCGTGCGCTGACCCCACCCCGGGCCGCCCCTGCGGCGGCGGCCCGGACATGATCGCCGTCTCGTGTCGGAACCCCGGGTGCCACCGCGGGTTACGACACGAGACGACGATCTTCGTCCGGCGGCCCGGCAGACCGCCCTCGCGTGACGAGGAGCACGCAAAACCGGTGCGTGGACGCCGGGCATCCGGGTTAGCCTGCCCAGCGTGCTCAACCGGATGATCAACCTGCTGCCCGCCCACCCGGCCACCCGCGCCCTGGTCTTCAGCACCCTCGCCGGGTCGACCTCCCGCGGCCTGTTCATCACGGTCAGCGTGATCTTCTTCACCCGCTCCGTGGGCCTGTCCGCCGGCCGGGTCGGGCTCGGCCTGACCATCGCCGCCGTGGTCGGGCTGCTCGCCGGGGTGCCCGCCGGGCACCTGGCCGACCGGGTCGGTCCGCGCCGGGTCATGGTGGCCTTCGGGGTGGCCCGAGCGGTTCTCATGCTGGGCTACCTGGCCGTGCACGGCTTCACCGGATTCGTCCTGGTCGCCGCCGGGGTGCAGCTGCTGGAGGCGGGCTTCGGCGCTGCGAACGGGGCGCTGATCGCCGGGTCGATCCCGCCCGAGGACCGGGTGCGCACCCGCGCCATGCTGCGCGCCGTCACCAACGTGGGCTGGGGTGTCGGCGCGCTGCTCGCCGGCGTGGCCCTCAAGTACGACACCAGGTCCGCCTACGTCACCATTCTCGTGGTCTGCGTCGCCCTGGCGCTGCTGGCGTCCTCGCTGGTCATGCGCGTGCCGCCGATCGCGGCGCAGCCCCGGCGCACCTCCGGGCCCGCCTTCGTGGTGCTGCGGGACCGCCCCTACCTCGCCCTGGCGGCGCTCAACGGCGTGCTGTGCATCCACTACGGGATGCTCAACGTGGCGGTGCCGCTCTGGGTGGTCGAACGCACCGACGCGCCGGCCTGGGTCGTCGCCGTGCTGGGGCTGCTGAACGCCACCATCGTGGTGTTGTTCCAGATCCGGGCCAGCCGGGGCACCGCCACCGCGGAAGGGGCCGGCGTCGCGCAGCGGACCTCCGGCTTCCTGCTGCTCGGCGCGTGCGTGCTCTACAGCCTCGCCGCCGGGCCCAGCGCCTGGCTCGCCACCGCCGCGCTGGTCGCCGCCGCGGTGGTGCACGTGCTCGGCGAGCTGCGCCAGGCCGCGGGATCGTGGGGCATCTCGTTCGACCTCGCGCCCGACCACGCCCAGGGGCAGTACCAGGGCATGTACGGCACGGGGTTCGCGCTGGCCGGCGTCATCGCACCTGCCCTGCTGGCGACCGTGGTGATCGGCTGGGGCTGGCCCGGTTGGCTGTTGTTCGGCCTGATCTTCGCGGCCAGCGGCGCGGCAGTCCCGGCCGCCGTGCGCTGGGCGCGCAGCACCCGTCCGCAGATCGCCACGACCGAGCCCGCTTTCGTCTAGCAGGAGTGATCCCTCATGACAGCTGCCGATACTCCGCACCGCGCGCAGGGCTGGCTCGCGGACACCAGGACCTCGTACGACACCGTGGCCGACAGCTACTCCGACCTGACCCGCGACGCGTTGGCCGCCGAGCCTCATCTGATCGCGGGACTGGGCCTGTTCGCCGACCTGGTCCGCGCGGCCGGCGCGGGGCCGGTGGCCGACGTGGGCTGCGGGCCGGGGCACATCACGGCCCACCTGCACCGGCTGGGACTCGACGTCTTCGGCATCGACCTGTCGCCCGCGATGATCGAGGTCGCCCGTCGCGAGCATCCCGGGCTGCGGTTCGAGGTCGGGTCGATGACGGATCTCGACCTCGCCGACGGCTCTGCCGCGGGCCTGCTCGCCTTCTGGTCGCTGATCCACGTCCCTGACGAAGCCGTTCCGGGCGTGCTGGGCCAGTTCCGGCGGGTGCTGCGGCCCGGCGCGCCACTGCTGGTCGGTTTCCACGTCGGCGACGAGTCGCGGCTCAAGACGCAGGGATACGGCGATCGCCCGATGCGGGTACACGTGCACTGGCGCCGCCCTGAGCGTCTCGCGGCGTGGCTGGGCGACGCCGGGTTCACCGTCACGGCCCAGTTGCTGCTCAAACTCGACCAGGCCGTGCCGGGCGCGATCCTCTACGCACGCCGCGAGCCGTAGGAAGCGGGTTCAGTCCGACAGGACCCCCACGCGGCGGCAGACAGTCGAGGTGGCCGCATGACAACGGTGCGCGGGCCGGAGGCTCCGGCCCGCGCACCGTCCGGTCAGGAGGCGGTGACCAGCGAGCCGCGCTGCTCGGGGGCACGGCGGCGCAGCAGGCCGTCGAGGGAGAAGGCGCCCGGGCCGAGCACCGCGATGGTCAGGAACGACCAGCAGAACAGGGCGGCCGCCTCGCCGCCGTTGTTCAGCGGCAGCAGGCCCTGGGTCTGGTGCACCACGAAGTAGGCGTACGCCATGGAGCCGGAGCAGAGCAGCGCGGCCGGCCGCGTCGCCAGCCCCGCGATCACCAGGATGCCGCCGGCGAGCTGGATGAGCGCCGCCCACCAGCCGGGCCAGGCGGCGAACTCGACGGCCTGGCCGGAGCCGCGGTTGCCGCCGAACACGCCGAACAGCGAGGCCGCGCCGTGGAACGCGAACAGCAGGCCGAGCACGACCCGGAACAGCGTCAGGGTCACGGCAGCAGTACGGGCAGAGGACATTGAGGTCTCCTCAGGGTGAGATCTGATGTCGTTGCCCGGACGCGTCCAAGATTAGATCGATTGATTCACACCTGGCAATGTTCGTCTCATGGAGCGAACACCGGCCGACAGGATCTTCCGCACCGACGACGGATACCTACCTGTGCGAGCGTTCGTCATGGCCGGCCGTGGCGGCCGGGCGCGCGCGTGATGGCACTGCCTGACTACCCTGCGCGCATGAACACGTTCGCCGAGCGGGAGCTCGATCCGATCCCCTTCCTCGTGCTCGGTCTCATCATGCTGGTTCTCGGCCTGGTGATGCTGTGGCGCGGCATCGGGTTGCGCCGGAAGCACCGCGGCCAGGACCCGCGTCCCGCCGGAGGGCGCGACTCCCGCGACTGGCTGCGGATCCTCATAGAGGGCCTGCTGCTGACCGGGGTGGGTCTCGCCTTCGCCGTGCACGCGGCGAGCCGCCTGCTGGGCTGAGTCACAGCCGGCGCATGCGCGGGATCGGGGAGGCGATCAGCCACAGCACACCGGCCAGGGCGCCGACGGTGGCGATCCACAGCGTCTCGCGTACGCCCAGGGCCGTGCCCAGCGCACCGCCGATGACGGCGCCGATCGGGCGGATGCCGTAGTTGATGGTGCGGTGCGCGCCGGTCACCCGGGCGCGCAGCTCGTCGGGGATGACGCCGGCCTGCAGCGACCCGCCCGCGGTGTCCAGCAGCATGACGCCGAAGCCGGACCAGAACTCGGCGCAGAACACCATCGTCAGCACCAGCCAGTGCGGCCCCTGGGCCAGCGGGATGAGGATGAGCGGGGCCGGGAACAGCAGGTAGCCGAAGACGTACAGGGGTCCGACGCCGAAGCGCTCGGCCAGCCGCCGGGCCACCGCCGCGCCGATCAGCGCGCCAACCGCCGCGAGGCCGAGGCCGAGGCCCAGCACGTCGGGGGTGACGTGCAGTTCGGTCGTGACGTACAGGATGACCAGCGCGCCGTACATGTAGTTGAACAGGTTGATGGTGGTGCTGGCGCACACGGCCGCCCGCATGACCGGGTGGCGGGCGATGAACGACAGGCCCTCGCGCAGCCCGAGACCGCGCCGGGCGCTCGGCGTCGGTTCGACGACCTCCACCCGGGCGATCATCACCGCGGAGAACAGGAACGACAGCGCGTCCAGCAGCAGCGCGAACGGTGCGCCGACCAGCCGCACCAGCAGGCCGCCCGCGCCGGCCCCGGCCACCGAGGAGAACGCTCGCGAGCCGTTGAGCAGGGCGTTCGCGGGCAGGAAGTCCTCGCGGGACACGAGCGAGACGAACAGGGTCGTGCGGCACACCTCGAACAGCACGCTGAACGTGCCGACGGTGAACGCGACCAGGTAGAGCTGGGTCATGGTGAGCGCGTCGAGCAGGTACAGCACCGGCACGGCCAGCAGCGCCACCGCGCGGGCCACGTCCGCGGCGACCATGATGGTCCGCTTGTACGGCCGGCGATCGGCCCAGCCGCCGAACAGCAGGGAGAACAGCAGGTTGGGGGCGAGCGCGGCGGCCGTCAGGTAGCCCATCTCGGCCGGGCCGGCCTGGGCGACCAGCACCGCGAACAGCGGCAGCGCCAGTTCGGTGATCTGGTCGCCGACCAGGGAGACGCTCTGGCCGGTCCAGTAGCGCCGGAACGGGGTCTGCCGTAGCAGCGGTGGCAGCCAGCGGCGGGTGGCGGGGGTGGCGGTGGCGGTCATGGGGGGTGTTCGCCTCCGAGGTCAGGGCTGGTCGATGGTGGTCACGTAGTAGCCGACGTGGACCGGCCGCGCGCCGGGCGGCCGCAGGGACGGGTCGGTCTGCCGGGCCCGGTACGCGTCGAAGAGGTCGTCGATGCGGCGGGACAGCTCGCCCAGCTCCTCGGCGGTGAGGTAGGCCAGGTCGTCGCCGGGGCCGGTGACGGCGCGCCACTGCGGCGGGTCGGCGTCGCGGCGGGCCAGCCACTGCAGGGCGCGCTCGTAGAGCCGGTGGATGACCACCCCGTCCAGCTGGTCGACGGCGGCGCGGGTCTCCGCGTCGTCGGACTCGCGGCCCCACCTGGTCGACAGCGCGGTGGCCCGCCACGGCTTCTCCCGCGCGTCGGCTCCCTCGGCCCGCTCGACCAGGCCGTACTTGGCGAGCTGGCGCAGGTGGAAGGAGCAGTTCGGCACGCTCTCCCCGAGCAGGTTCGCGGCCTGGGTGGCGGTGAGGGGGCCCTCCCGGCGCAGCAGGCCGACCAGCGACATGCGCAGCGGGTGGGCGTACGCGCGCAGGGCGAGGGGGTCGGTGAGGTCCACGGCAGGACGGTCGGTCATTTCCTAAAGATAGCTTTAGAAAGCTTCCTCTACAATCCTGCGGCATCACTCCCCCGCAGTCGCCTACCGGACAGCCCGCGCCCCGATCGACCCGAGTCGATCATTCAAGGCCGAGACAGAGCCCCTTACAGCACTCCCCAGCAGTGCTCACGAATTTTCCTCATCGACGCATAAAGATGTGAAGCACTTCCAAAGTTCTCCCACCTTCTATATATATAGCTCTCAGTGGCTACCGCCACTTTCCACTGAGTCGGGGAGGACTCGTGAAAAGAACCCTCGCTACCGGCAGCGTCGCCCTACTCGTGGGCGCCATGCTGTCGGTGTCGGCAACCTCCGGCAACGCGGCGCCCAGCACCCCGTCGGCGCCGGTCGGCGTGGCCGCCGCCGAGCGCGCCCTCGCTGAGCACCCGTCGGACGTGCGCGCCGCCGGCGGCGACGCGTACCGCATCGACCGCACGGTCAGCGACAGCAGCGGCACCCACGTGCGCTATGCCCGCACCTTCCACGGCCTGCGGGTGTACGGCGGCGACTTCGTCGTGCACACCGGTGCCAACGGCGTCTACAAGGGATCGTCGGTCGGCCTGGAGGCCCCGCTGACCCTGTCCACCACCCCGCAGATCACCGCCGCCACGGCCGCCCAGGCCGCCCGCGGCAGGTTCTCCGGCACCGTCGCCACGGTCGGCTCTCCGGACCTGTTCATCGACGCCAGCAGCGGCAAGGGCAAACTGGCCTGGGAGACCGTCGTCACCGGTATGCGGCCCGACAAGCAGACGCCCTCCGAGCTGCACGTCATCACCGACGCGGTGACCGGCGCGCACCTGGGCTCGTTCGACGAGATCAAGATGGTCAACGGCACCGGCAACAGCCTCTACTCCGGCGCTGTCACGGTCGACACGACGCTGTCGGGATCGACCTACCAGATGATCGACCCGTCGCACGGCAACGGCCGCACCTGCGACATGAACAACGGCTCCTCGACCTGCACCACGTTCACCGACGCGGACAACATCTGGGGTGACGGCACCAACGCCAACCGGCAGTCCGCCGGTGTCGACGCGCACTTCGGCGCCGCGGCGACGTTCGACTACTTCAAGAACGTGCACGGCCGCAACGGCATCTTCGGCAACGGCACCGGCGTGCCGTCGCGGGTGCACTACGGCAACGCGTACGTCAACGCGTTCTGGGACGGCGCGCAGATGACCTACGGCGACGGCTCGGGCAACAGCCGCCCGCTCGTGTCGCTGGACGTCGCGGGCCACGAGATGAGCCACGGCGTCA